>JBEKKM010000085.1:0-20385 GCA_050010715.1 Xanthobacteraceae bacterium
CCGGCGCGATCGGCCGGGATCGCCATCTCGCGGCCGAGCTGTTTTTTGTCGACCGGCACCAGTCTTCCGCCGCCGCCGGGCAGCCCGCGAAAAATGCCGAGCACGCGGTGCTTGGCGCGGTCCAAAAGTTTTATGACGCGCGCGGTGGTTTCCTCTTCGCTGCTCTTCTCAATGCGCAATAGCGCGCGGTCGCCGACGCCGGCGACTTCGCCCGGGCGCGGACGCCGCGGCGTGACGATGCGAATGACCGGCGGCGCGCCGTGGGCGGCCTCGTCCCATTCGGTCGGCCGCGCCACCAAGTCGCCGTCGGCATCGCGGCCGGTGACGTCGGCCAGCACCACCGGCGGCAGAGTGCCGGGATGGTGCAGGCGCTTGCGGCGGCGATCAATCTCGCCGGCCTCGGCAAGCTCGCGCAGCATGCGATTGAGCGCTGCGCGGTCGGCGTTCTTGGCGCCGAAAGCGCGGGCGATCTCGCGGGCGCCGACCTTGCCGCTGCGCTCGCGGATGAAGGCTGCAAGCTCCTCGCGGGAGGGCAGTCGGGAGTGTTTCATGTTCTTCGGGCCGCTCATTGCATCAAACTCTGCGGCCCGTCTTGGCAGCAAGTACAAATTATTCGGCCGCTTCCGTGGGCGGCTTGCGTGCGCCGGGCCGCTTTGCGGCGCCGGGCTTTTTCGATGACGCTTTGACGACGCGCGCCGTTCCCGGCGACGGCCGCTTGGTTTTACGCGGGCGCGCGTGCGGCGCTGAGCCGGTGCGCTCGGCGCGGGCGTCGATCAAGGCCACGGCCTCCTCGAGCGTCACGGTTTCGGGCGTCTTGTCGGCCGGCAACGTGGCATTGACGCCGTTGTGGCTGACATAGGGGCCGTAGCGGCCCTTCTTCGCCGAGATCGGCCCGCCCTTGGCCGGATGATCGCCGAGCGCGCGGCCGGGATCGGCGCCGAAACGGCGCCCCTTCGACGGCCGCAAGATTTTCTCGGCGATCAATGTCACCGCGCGGTTCAACCCGATCGTGAAGACCTCGTCGCTGTCTTCGATATTGGCGTAGGTCTTGCCGTGCTGCACGTAGGGCCCGTAGCGGCCGATACCGGCGAGGATCGGCTCGCCGTCCTCGGGATGCAGGCCGACTTTGCGCGGCAGCGACAATAGCGCCACGGCGCGATCGAGATCGATCTCATCGGGCGCCACGCCTTTCGGCAGGCTGGCGCGTTTCGGCTTTTCGCCGTCGACGCCTTCGCCGAGCTGCAGATAGGGGCCGAAGCGGCCCGAGCGCACGGTGACGTCGAGCCCGGTCGCAGGATCTTCGCCGAGTTTCTTGTTGCTGACCTCGCCGCTGCCGTCGGCCGTGAGGGTGCGCGTATAGCGGCATTCGGGATAATTCGAGCAGCCGATGAAGGCGCCGAATTTGGAAAGCTTCAGCCCCAACCGGCCGTTGCCGCAGGTCGGGCAGACGCGCGGATCGGAACCGTCCTCGCGCGCCGGGAACAGATGCGGCGCCAGCATCTCATCGAGCGCGTCGATCACGCCCGAAATCTTCAAATCCTTGGTGCCGTCGATGGCGCCGATGAAATCGCGCCAAAAATCGCGCAACACTTCGCGCCACGCCACCTCGTTGTTGGAGATGAGATCAAGTTGCTCCTCGAGGCCGGCGGTGAAATCGTATTCGACGTATTTGAGAAAATAGCTTTCCAGGAACGCGACCACGATGCGGCCGCGGTCTTCCGGATAGAGCCGGCGCTTGTCGAGCCGCACATATTTGCGGTCTTTCAGCACCTGCAGGATCGAGGCATAGGTCGACGGCCGGCCGATGCCGAGCTCTTCCATGCGCTTGACCAGGGACGCTTCGGAATAGCGCGGCGGCGGCTCGGTGAAATGCTGGTCGGCCTTGATCTCGCGCTTGGCGAGCCGCTCGCCGGCGCTCATCTGCGGCAGCCGGCGCGACTCCTCGTCCTCGGGATCCTCGTCCTGGCCTTCCTGATAGAGCGCGAGAAAACCGTCGAAATTCACCACGGTGCCGGTGGCGCGCAGATCGAGCACGCGGCTCGCGACATTGGCGGTGATCTCGACCGTGGTGCGCTCGAGCTCGGCGGATTCCATCTGGCTTGCGATCGTGCGCAGCCAGATCAGCTCGTAGAGCTTGGCCTGATCCGCATCCAAAAAGCTTCGGGTCTCGCTCGGACGGCGCGTAAGGTCGGTCGGGCGGATCGCTTCGTGGGCTTCCTGGGCGTTCTTCGCCTTGGTTTCGTAGCGGCGCGGCGCGGACGGCACGTACCGCGCGCCGTAATCGGCGCCAATGACTTCCCGCGCGGAAGCGATCGCTTCGGGAGCGATCTGCACGCCGTCGGTTCGCATATAAGTAATGAGACCGACGGTCTCGCCGCCGATATCGACGCCCTCATAAAGCCGCTGCGCCACCCGCATGGTGTGGGCCGGTGCGAAGCCGAGCTTGCGGCTCGCTTCCTGCTGCACGGTCGAGGTGGTGAACGGCGGCTGCGGATGCCGCTTCACCGGCTTGGCATCGACCGAGTTGACGGTGAAGGTCGCGGTTTCGAGCGCCTGCTTGAACGCTTGCGCCTCCGCGCCCGAGCCGATGTCGAGCCGCTGCAGCTTTTTGCCGTCGGCGCCGACCAGCCGCGCTTCAAATGTCTCCTGGCGCGGCGTCGCCAAGACCGCCACCAGCGACCAGTACTCGCGGCGGACGAATTTTTCGATTTCGAGCTCGCGGTCGCAAACAAGCCGCAGCGCCACCGATTGCACCCGCCCCGCCGAGCGCGCGCCCGGCAGCTTGCGCCACAGCACCGGCGACAGCGTGAAGCCGAACAGATAATCGAGCGCGCGGCGCGCCAGATAGGCATCGACCAGGGCGTTATCGATGGCGCGCGGATGCGCCATCGCTTCCGTCACCGCCTGCTTGGTGATCGCATTGAACACCACGCGCTCGATGGTCTGCTTGGAGAGCGCCTTCTTCTCCTTGAGGAATTCCAGCACATGCCAGGAGATCGCCTCGCCCTCGCGGTCGGGGTCGGTGGCGAGAATGAGCTTGTCGGCGCCCTTGACCGCCTTGGCGATGTCGTTGAGCCGCTTTTGCGCCTTGGGATCGATCTCCCAGAGCATACGAAAATTGTGGTCCGGATCGACCGACCCGGATTTTGCGGGCAAGTCGCGGACATGGCCGAACGAGGCCAAAACCTCGTAGCCCTTGCCCAGATACTTATTGATGGTCTTCGCCTTGGCGGGCGATTCTACGAGCACTAAGTGCATGGAAGCCTTTGATAAAAAGCCATTTTCTGGCGTTTACGGACCGAGCCCGGCCGCCGAGTCGCCGGGAACATGGGTAATGCAACCCCGCCTGTCAAATCGTTACCGGGGCCAGGCGGCGCCTCGATGACGTCGGAATAGGGCCTGAGCGGGGCGCCAAAGCGGCCTCAGGCGGCGCTCCTATTGGTTGCGTACCTCTATTCCGTCACCCTGAGGCGGCCGCGAAGGGGCCCTCAGGATGACGGATGAGAGGTTGTCGCCCAGTTCACGGCGCGGGGAGCCCGAGCCGGCCGAGGAAAGCGCGGCTCGGATAGCCGTCGGGGGTCATGCCGTAGCTGAGTTGCAGCTTGCGGATGTCGTCGCGCAGATCGAAATCAAAATGGCCGTCGAAATCGGTGACCTTGTAACCCATGCTTGCGAGCTTTTTCTGCAGCGCGATGCGCTCGGCGCGTGACGGTTGGAAATCGTTGATCGGCCAGGCGCTGCGAAACGGGCCCGCGCCACGCAGCCGGTCGGCGAGATGCGCCACCGCGAGCGCATAGGCGTCCGAATTGTTGTAGGTTTTGAGCACGACGAAGTTTTGCGTCACCAGAAACGCCGGGCCGGGCGCGCCGCTCGGAAAGAACAAGATAGCGTCGCCGCTCTCGGGCCAGCGGCCGCCGTCGAGGCGTTCAAAGCCGCGCGCGCGCCACTCGCGAAACGTGCCGCGACTGACGCTGTAGTCGAACTTGAGCGGCGCCAAAACTTCAAAACCCCACGGCAAGCCCTGCTGCCACCCCGATTTTTGTAAATAGTTGGCGATCGAGGCCAGCACGTCGGGCACGCTCGTCCAGATATCGGCGCGGCCGTCGCCGTCGAAATCGACGGCATATTTGAGATAGCTCGACGGCATGAACTGGGTCTGGCCCATGGCGCCCGCATAGGAGCCGAGCAATTGCGGCCGCGCGATCGCGTGCGATTGCAGGATTTTCAGCGCACTGATCAGTTCGTCGCGGAAGTAGGGCTGCTGGATTTTTGCTTGCGCCAGCGTCGCGATGCTTCGGACCACGTCCCAGCGATCCGTGCTGTCGCCGAACGAGGACTCGATGCCCCAGATGCTGACCAAAATCGTCGCCGGCACGCCATACTTGTTCTCGATCCGCCGCAACGTGTCGGCCCAAAGCGCCGATTTGCGCGTGCCGACGGCGATGCGCGACGGCGACACGATGCTCTCGACATAAGCGCCGAACGGCTTACCGTATTCCGGCGCGTGCTGCATGGCGCCGAGCACGCGGGCATCCGGTGTCACGCCGGCAAAGGCCAGATCGAAGGTGGCGCGCGAAATGCCTTGCGCCGCCGCGTCCTGCCATAGGCCGGCGAGGAAAGCGTCGAACGGCTCGGTGGACTGCCCGCTTGCCGGACCAATTGCGAACGCGAGCGCCAGCGCCGCAATCGGCGAAGCGCGCCGCAGCATCTTGGTCAGCGCTGTGAAGACAGCATACATGGGAAATTTTGCGATTGATCACGAAACTGCAGCCGTAGCCACAATCCACGCTCTCGTAAGACGCCGGCCGTCACGCATTCATGGCACCCGACAGGAGCAGCACATCCAAACGCCAGCGAAAATTGCCAGTCAACCTCTCGACCATCGTTCGTGCCGCCCGAGGCGACGATAGCTATCCAAACCCGCTTCTGCGCAGGATGCTGACGACAGTACGAATATTCACGTCAGATCGTGAAGTACTTGTAGACTCCCGATCCATATATTGTTAGTTGTATTATCAAGATCACGTTAGGGAGGGGGAGATGGACCCGAAGCGCTGGGTGCCGATTTTTACTCGCTTGGCAATATTACTCTTTGCCGTGATGATCGGTCGTGTAATCTACCTCGCGTCGCACGTTAATTCCCAGCCCTGCGACGATAAATCCTTCGCCGACATCGTGGCTGCCACCCCGGCCGCGACGGCCGCCCCGGTGCCGTTGGTCGTCAAAAAATTCTTCCCGAAAGATAATATTGGGCTTGGCTCATCACTTTGTCTTGCCATGTCGGGGCCGGCAAACTTCGCCGTCGACAAGGACGGCAAGCCGACCTTGCATCTCTTCCTCGATAGCCTCGAACTCAAAGGCGCCGTAGGCACGCTCATCGATCGCGAGAGAAACCTTGTGGCGTTCGATGTTGTGCGATCCGCCGATGACGCGGCGGTGTGGAGCAAGCTCATCGGTCAGCTCGGTTGGGGGACGTGGGGGGCCCGCGTCCCTGTCCACATCGGTGCAGGCACGAACGCCGGCGACTTTGCTAACGCGACTCAGACTCCTGTGCAACTGACAATGGTCGATCCCTGGGCGTTCATCCTGGGTGTGGGGTCGCTGCTCGCCGCCGTAGCGGCTCTCTACTTCGCGGCGCAAATAAGCGCCATCCTGCGCGACGGCGACGCGACTACGACTTATAGCTTGGCGCGCGTTCAGATGGCGTTTTGGCTCTATCTCATCACCGCCGCTTTCGTCTTTATCTGGCTGGTCACCGGCGACTACAACGGCGTCTTAACTCCGCAGTCGCTGACGCTGCTTGGGATTTCCGGCACGACGGCGCTGATGGCGATCAGCGTCGACGCTAGGGCCGGTGGCGCCGGTGTCGCCGGTGGTGGCGCTGGTGGCGCCGCTACGGCCGCGTCCCAAGGATTCTTGAATGACATTCTGAACGAGAATGGCGGTGTAGCATTGCATCGGCTGCAAATAGCGGTTTGGACCTTGATCCTTGGCGTGGTTTTCCTCTTTGAGATCTACCGCTCCTTTCGGCTGCCGACATTCGATTCCAACCTGCTCATCCTCATGGGGATCTCCGGGGTAACCTATGTCGGATTCAAGTTCGAAGAGAAGAAATGACACACGATTGCGAAACCGCCGAGGCGCTGGGACTGTGGAATCAAGTCGCATAGAGCCTGCGCTCTAAACCAGCGAAACCAGTCCGCCGCCGTGCCGCTCCAGACGCCCGGCGAGCTCGAGTTCCAAAAGCACCAGGCGCACCACGCGCGGCGACGATTTGGCAAGCCGAACCAGATCGTCGACCAGGACCGGCGCGGGGCTCAATAGCGCAACGATCCGCGCGCGCTCGTCGGCGGCGGGATCGACGTCGTGCACGCGGTCGCCGTCCGTCGGCTCCGGCTCCCGCGCGGTCAGCGCCATCCCCATGATGGGCTCCAGCACGGCGACGATGTCGGCGGTTTCGGTCACCGGCGTCGCGCCCTGCTTGATCAGGCTGTTGGTGCCTTCGGCGCGCGGATCGAGCGGCGAGCCCGGGACGGCAAAGACCTCGCGGCCCTGTTCGAGCGCCAGCCGTGCCGTGATCAGCGAGCCCGAGCGTTTCGCCGCCTCGACGATGAAGACGCCGAGCGCGAGCCCGGAAATCAAGCAATTGCGCCGCGGAAAATCCCGCGCGCGCGGCTCCCAGCCGAGCGGCATTTCGGTGAGCGCGACGCCGGCCGGCAAAATCTCGTCGAGCAGGTCGCCGTGTTCAGGCGGATAGATTCTATCCTGGCCGCCGGCGAGCACCGCGATCGTGCCATTCGCCAGGCTCGCGCGATGCGCCGCCGCATCGATGCCGCGCGCCAGGCCGGAAACAATTGCGAACCCGGCCTCGCTCAGCCCGCGCGCAAAAATCTGCGTCAGCTTCATGCCGGCCGCCGACGCATTGCGCGAGCCGACCACGGCAACCGCCGGCATGGCGAGCGCCGGCAAATGGCCGCGCACCGCGATGAGCGGCGGCGCATCATCGATCATCTGAAGGCGCTGCGGATAAAGCGATCCGGATGAAGCGGAGTGAAGCTAAATCCGGGAAAACTGGTGCCAATTTCCGTCCCCGCGATAGCGGGGTAGGGGAACCACTGGAGCTCGCGTAGCGAGCGAACCGTGGTGGAGGGGGCGCTTGACTCGCCGCTTCCGTTTTCGCCGCAAGACAATCACGTTGGTGCCGACATCTCCTTGAATCACCTGCGTTCGCGTTGAGTCCCGCGCCCCTTCCACCACCCTGCTGCGCAGGGTGGCCCCCCTTCCCCGCTATCGCGGGACAGGAAGGTAATTGTTGCAAAGCGGCGGCTGAACCCGCAGAGTCGCCGGTGATTGCCGCGGGAACGATCGGGTTCCGTTCGGAGGGGTGGTTTGCACGGTAATTTGGCCAAGCGCGCGTTTCGGGTCGAGCTGATCAAGCCGTCGCATTACGACCGGGACGGCTATGTCATCCAATGGCTGCGCTCGACCTTGCCGTCGAACTCGCTCGCCAGCGTCTATGGGCTGATGCGGGAGTGCGCCGACAATCGCGTGCTCGGCCCCGACGTCGATATCGAGGTCGATGCCTGCGACGAGTGCAACACCATCGTGAATGTGGCGGCGGTGGCCAAGCGCATCCGCGCCGCCGGCGGCGGCATGGTGGGCTTGATCGGCGTGCAGTCGAACCAATTTCCGCGCGCGCTCGATCTCGGCCGGCAATTCCGCGCGCTGGGCCTGCCCGTGGTCATGGGCGGCTTTCATGTCTCCGGCTGCATCTCCATGCTGCCGACTTTACCGGCGGATTTGCAGGAAGCGCTCGATCTCGGCATCCATCTGTTCGCCGGCGAGGCCGAAGGCCGCATGGCCGAGGTTTTGCGCGACGTCGCCGAAGGCAAAGCCAAGCCGATCTACAATTATCTGGCCGACATGCCGGAGATGGCCGCCGCCGTCTATCCGATCTTGCCGCGCGAGGTGGTCACGCGGGTCGCCGGCCATTATTCCAGCTTCGATGCCGGCCGCGGCTGCCCGTTCCAGTGCAGCTTTTGCACCATCATCAATGTGCAGGGCCGCAAATCGCGCTACCGCACGCCCGACGACGTCGAGGCCATCGTGCGCGCCAACGCCGCTCAAGGCATCACTCGCTTTTTCATTACCGACGACAATTTCGCCCGCAACCGCAACTGGGAGCCGATCCTCGATCGCCTGATCGAATTGCGCGAGCGCGACAAATTCAACATCCGCCTGTTGCTGCAAGTCGACACGCTATGTCACCGCATCCCGGGCTTCATCGAAAAATCGGCGCGCGCCGGCTGCACCGCGGTGTTCATCGGCCTTGAGAACATCAATCCCGAATCCTTGATGGGCACCAAAAAACGCCAGAACAAGATCTGGGAATATCGCGACATGCTGCTGGCGTGGCGCGCGCAAAAGGTCATGACCTACGCCGGCTATATTCTGGGTTTTCCGACCGACACGCCGGAATCGATCGCCCGCGACATCGAGATCATCAAGAAGGAATTGCCGGTCGATATCCTCGAGTTCTTTTATCTGACGCCGCTGCCGGGCTCGGAAGATCACAAGAATCTGTTCATGCGCGGGGTGGCGATGGACCCCGACATGAACAAATACGATCTCGAGCACGCCTGCACCGCGCATCCTTTGATGTCGAAGGAAACGTGGATGAAAGTCTACGCCGACGCCTGGACGCGCTACTACACCGACGAACACGTCGAGACCATCATGCGCCGCGCCATCGTCTCCGGCATCAACCGCACAAAGATTCTCGACTCGCTGACCATCTTCTCCGGCGCGTCACGCATCGAAGGCGTGCATCCGCTGCAATTCGGCTTCTTGCGCCGCAAAATTCGTACCCAGCGCCGCTACGGAATGCCGGTGCTGAACTTGTTTGCGTTCTATCCGTGGCGCGTCGTGGATTTTCTCAAAACTTCGTCGCAATGGCTGCGGCTGGTGTGGCGCTATCGCCGTATCATGGCGCGCGTCAAAGCCGACCCGGCCTCGCGCACCCATTTCGACGAGGCATTGCGGCCGCATACGGCCGCCGGCGAGACCGATCATTTCGTCGAAATGTTCGCCGACAAGATCCCGCACACCCACGGCGCGCCCGCGCGTGCGCCGGCCGCGGCGGTCGGCTGAAAGTTTCCGTCACGCCGCGGAGCCGCGCCCGATCTTGCTCTCGGTGCCGCGAATAAGCCGCGCGATATTGGCGCGATGCATGATCCAGAGCAGCACCGTAAGCAGCAGGAATAGCTGCGCGAGGCGGATATCGCCGGTCCACCATAGGATGACGGGTGTCGCAGCGCTCGCCACCAGCGCGGCCAGCGACGAGTAGCGGGCCAGTGCAGCGACCGCCAGCCAAATTGCGCAAAAGCCAACGAGCGCAGACCAAACCTTGAAGCCGAGCAACAGGCCGATAAAAGTCGCGACGCCTTTGCCGCCTTTGAATTTGAGCCACACCGGAAACAAGTGGCCGAGAAAGGCGCCGAGCGCAGCAACGATGGCGGCGTCGCGGCCGAAGACGTGCGAGACAATCAGAACCGCAACGGTGCCCTTGAGCATGTCGCCGAGCAAGGTCGCCGCGGCGAGGCCCTTGCGGCCGGTGCGCAAAACATTGGTGGCGCCGATATTGCCGGAGCCGACCGAGCGCAGGTCAGGCGCGCCGGCAAGCCGCGTCAACAAAATGCCGAACGGAATCGAGCCGCACAGATAACCGAACACCACGGCCGCGGCATATTGGGGCATGAGCGACCAGTCGATCGCGTTTGGCATGGCGGGTGTTTAGACCGCGCGCGCTTTCCTGCCGCCCTCGCGCGGCGCGAAGCCTGCGGCGAGCGCGTCCGAGGCGCTGCGGTAGATGACGAGGTGCTTTAGCTTATCGCCCGCGGCGCGGGTCAGCGCCTTCAGATCGGGCGCGAAAGTCTTGCGCGTCATGTCGGCGACGACGAATTCGCCCGCCTTGTCCTCGACGTCCTTCTCGCAATAGACGCAGCGCAGCTGACAGTGCCGCGGGCTATCCTCCTCGACGACGTAGAACTTGTTGGCGGCGTATTGACGCTCGGAAGGATCGCCGGTGATGCAATTGGCATTGTCGCATTGCAGGCCGGTGCCGATCGGCTGCGCATAGACCGGATGATCCGGCTCGGCGAAGCCGCCGTGGAACCGATGCAGCGACTTGTTCTTGTGCAGGTGCAGCATCAGCGAGATCAGCGCCATGCGCACTGGGACGCCATAGGCGGCCTGCTGGAAATAGATGGCGCGGCGGTCGCTGTCGAGCGAAGCGTCGAGCTCGTTGACCCGCGGCAACGGATGCATGACGCTGGCGTCGGAATATTTCGCCTCGTTTAAGAATTTGGCGTCGACTTTTGGATAGTCGCGCTCCTTCTCGCTCCAGCGCTCCTTCTGGAAGCGCGTCACATAGACCGCGTCGATCTTCTTCTGCACCAGAAGCCCGTAATCGATTTCCGGATCGGGAATGAGCGACAATTGGTGCGGCTGGTCGGCGGTGACATAGAGCGCGTCGATCGAGCCGACTTGTCCGGGATCCTTGGACACCATACGGCAGTGGAATTCCTCGCGCAGCCGGCGATCGACGTGGGCCGGCAGCTCCATGCCGGGCGCGGGCAAAGGATCGATGGTCGCGCCGAACCGGGCCAGCGCATAGACGAAGGAATGGATGGTGCGGCTGCCTTTGAGATCGCCGGAAATCGCGATCTTCATGTTCTTAAGACTCTTCTTCTTCGAGCGCAGCGTGAACAGGTCGCACAGCGTCTGCGTCGGATGCTCGTGGCTGCCGTCGCCGCCGTTGATCACGGGGATTTGCGAATATTCGGCGGCCAAGCGCGCGGCGCCATCACGCGGATGGCGGATGACGACGATGTCGGCATAGTTGGAAATGACGCGAATTGTGTCGGCCAGGCTTTCGCCCTTGGCCGCAGAACTGACCGCCGGATCGGCGCTGGTAATATTGGCGCCGCCGAGCCGCAGCATGGCGCTTTCGAACGACAGGCGGGTCCGTGTCGACGGCTCGTAGAACAGGGTCGCCAGGATGGATTTGGCCGCCAAATCGGTGCTGCGCCCGATCCGGTAATGGATTTTGGCGTCGGCCAGTTCCTTCAAAAACCCGTTCGCGACCTCGAAGATCGTCTCGATCTCCGCATTGGTGAGGTCATTGATCGAAATGAGATGGCGCGTCAGCGGCTGGGTTTTGCTCATCAAAGCGGTGCTATAGGCCCAATCCGAGCGGTCCGGCAAGCCTCGAATAGGCCCGCGGCACCGGTGTGCACTGGAATCCGCCGCTCTAAGCTTGCGCGCCATGCGCCAGCCGGTCGAGCGCGCCCTGAAGAATGTAAGTGGCGGCGTGCTGGTCGATGACCGCCTTGCGCTTGGCGCGGCTCACGTCGGCGTCGATCAGCGCCCGTTCCACCGCCGCGGTCGACAGCCGTTCGTCCCACAACGCGATCGGCAGCGCGGTGAGTTTGGCAAGATTGCGGGCAAAGGCGCGGGTCGATTGGGCGCGCGCGCCCTCGCTGCCGTCCATGTTGATCGGCAGCCCGAGCACGAAGCCGATGGCGCGCCGTTCGGCGGCAAGATCGAGCAGGCGTTGCGCATCGAGGCCAAAGCGTTTTCTGGCGACGGTCTCGACCGGCGTCGCCAGGCGCCGGTCTGGATCGCTCGAGGCGACGCCGATGGTTTTTGTGCCAAGATCGAGACCGATCAGCGCGCCGCGCGCCGGCAACAGCGCGGCAGCCTCCATGAGTGGAAGAACCGCCATGGCGGGCGGGTTAGCACGCTTGACACCGCGCTGCCACCTTTCGCACGGTGGCAAGCGCGGCTATGTTCGGGAGCAACGCCATGCGACTTTTGCCGACAATTCTTGCCACAGCGCTCACGCTCATCGTCACGGATGCCATGACCCAGCTCGCTGCAGCGGCCGACATCAAGGTGATCAGCGGCGGCGCCTTCAAGCAGGTGCTCAACGCGCTCGCCGCGCAGTACGAGAAAGAGAGCGGTAACAAGCTCGACCTGACCTATCAGACCGTCGGCCAGCACCTCAAACTGATCAAGAGCGGGGAGGAGCAATTCGACGTCGCCGTGCTGACGCCCGAGGCCATCAACGGCCTGATCAAGGACGGCAAGGTGGTCGCCGGCAGCCGCGCCGATCTGGCCAAGACCGGCGTCGGCGTCGTGGTCAAAGCCGGCGCGCCGATGCCCGACATCAGTTCCGTCGAGGCCTTCAAGCGCACGCTGCTGGCGGCAAAATCGGTGGCCTATATCGATCCGGCGGCAGGCGGTTCGAGCGGCATCTATGTCGGCAAATTGCTCGAGCGGCTCGGCATCGCCAAGGAGGTCAATGCCAAGGCGAAGCTGATCCAGGGCGGCGAGGTCGCGAGCCACGTTGTCGACGGCGAAGCCGAGATCGGCATCCACCAGATCAGCGAAATTTTGGCGGTAAAGGGCGCCGTGCTGGTCGGCCCGCTGCCGGCCGAGATCCAGAATTTCACGGTCTATTCCGCCGGCGTCGGCAGCGCGGCCAAGGACGCCGCTGCCGCAAGTGCCGTGGTCAAGTTCCTGGCCGGCCCGCACGCAGGGCCGATCATCAAGGCCAAGGGCATGGAGCCCGCTTCGTAAGGCCCCAAAAAGCCAGCGCCCGCACGAGGCGGGCGCTGGTTTGGGACGTCAAGTCCGATAGCTTTAGGCTTTCGCATGCTCCCAGGCGAGCCGCGGGATGTCCGAACGGGTGATGCCGATATCGGCTAGTTCGCGGTCGTTAAGGCTCGAAAGTTCCCGCACCGCAGCGCCATAGCGCTTCCAGGCGTGGAGGAAGTGGACTACCGACAAAAGCATTTTGGGATCCTTTCCTCATTTGTCGTTGAATCACCGTTGGATATAGGTGGCGTTTGTTGCGCCGCAAAATAGAATTGGTGCAGTGCAGCTAAGAGTATTTTGCATATATTTGGCAATAATTTCTCAAGAATCAGCTCGGCTATGGTCGATTTAGGTCGGTTTTCCCGAAGCCGCGTGATTCTCGTCATGTCGAAGGCGCAATGCTGCCTAAGGCGCCGTTCCGTGCGGCCTTTTTCAATGCCGATGACCGAGCAACTCGCCATGCGGCTCGGCGCAGGTTCCGTGCGTCAAGTTTCGGCCATCCGACCATCCCGCCCGTGCCGCAGTCGCCGCGTGATAATCGGCGCAGTGTTGCGTCAGTCAGGTCGGGTGTCATGGGGACAACAGATCACCGCAAGTGTGCGGAAGAGTGCGTGGCGATGGCGCGGTTGGCCGACGCCGAAAGCGACAAGGCGCTGTGGCTGACCTTGGCGCAGTCCTGGGTGCGTTTGGCCGAGCATGTCGCGCGCGCGGAATCGCGCGCGACAATTGCCGAGACGAGCGAAGAGATCGTCGCTTAGTTCGGCTTCGTGCCGAGCGGGCCCTTCTTCACTGGCCGTGACTGGCCAGCACTTGCTGGCAGGAATTGCTGATCCTGGTGCGATTGGTCTGCAGGCAGCTGAGAATGGCGAACACGTCATCCTGGCCGTCGTCGCGGACCAGCGTTTTGCAATAGCGCATCACGTCCGGATGGCACGCGGCCCGTTCCTGATCGCTGCCTTGCGTGATCGAATTCTTTACCGGCGGCGGCTGCGCCGGCAATTGCGCAAGCGCTGCCGGCCCGGCGACAAGCAGAAGAGCGATCGTCACAACCGAAATGCGTAGCATCATACCCCCCGAGGGCATCCGGCCCGTGCTTATGGTCACAAAACTATCTCACATTTTTTCGACCGGCGTCAGTGCGCGGGTAGTGGCGAGAAATCTTTTTTGGACCACTGAGGCCGAATTGCTACATGCATGCGAGGCGTGTGGAATGCGCGTACGCGGCCCTTTGCTGCTGCGCGGGAAAGGAAGATGGCTTGCCAAGCCGTAGCAAGCGGCGGGGCCCGCCTTCGCCCAAAAACGGGCTTCGGCGTGGCAGCCTTCGCGCGCTTCGCTTGCGAAGGCTGGTGGGCGGTGACGGACTCGAACCGCCGACATTCTGCGTGTAAAGCAGACGCTCTACCAACTGAGCTAACCGCCCCCACCATGGCGCGATTTATCGCCTCGGTGCGGCAGCGCGCAAGTCCACCGCTGCGGCGATGCGAAGGTCGGCAAGCTCCGAACACAGCACCGCCCGCCTGCGCGCTGTGGCATGGCAGCGCGCAAGCGGGCGGCGAATGCTGCGGGACCCGTTGCCGGGTCCGCTACCGATCGAATCCGTTTGTCAGATCGCTTCCTTGAGTTCCTTGGAAGCGCGGAAGGCGACCTTCTTGCTGGCCTTGATCTGGATGGCTTCGCCGGTGGCCGGATTGCGGCCCATGCGCGCGGCGCGCTTGCGGACCTGCAAGATGCCGAGCCCGCCGATGCGGATGCGCTCGCCCTTCTTGAGGTGCTTGACGATATTGCCGACCAGGCCGCCGAGAATGGCTTCAGCCTGCTTTTTCGACAGCTCGTTATCCTCCGCAAGGCTCGCCGCCAGGTGCTTCAATGTCACGGTCGTGGATGTTGTCTTGGCTGCCATTAGGTCCTCCTCGATGAACGGTAGCGCGCGAAAAGCGCCGCTCACTGCGAAGCAGTTAGACGATTCGGCTGCGGCTGACCACGCTTGTTTTGCAGGTTTCACCGCTGTTTTCGCGCTTCTAGGGCTATCTGCGGGCGCTCTGTGACCGCAATAAGACCGGCGGAAAAGGCCGATTTTCGGCCCAAAACCTTGACTTGGGCGAAGGCGGGCCTTAACTGCCGACCGCGCCCGCGGGGGCGTAGCTCAGTTGGTTAGAGCGTCGGCCTGTCACGCCGAAGGTCGCGGGTTCGAGTCCCGTCGCTCCCGCCAGTTTATCCATATATTCAAAGACTTAAGCGCGCTCCTTGCGGCGACGGTTTGAGCTGCCGCCAGGGTCGTGGACGGCCTTAGTGCTCACACCTTTTCGACGCTTTGGTCGGTCTTGGCGCGGAAGTGATAACGCGGGATGGCGTCGAGGTCGGTGCCGGTGATGCGGACCGCCCAGGCCTTTTGCGGGTGTGCGGTGGAGTGGATGAGGCCGGACGAATACGCTTGGGTCTGGCCCGGGCCGAGCGCGTATTGCCTGGCTTTTTCCAGGAAGGCCTGCGCCTTCACGACCGCTTCCGCGGCCGATTGCTTGCCGCCGGCAAGATGATCGTCGAGCAGCGCCTGCGCCTCGGCCTGGCGCTCGCAGATTTTAGTCCCGTCAGCTATTCAATGTTCGATAGCTCCACGATCTCATTTTCAGTAAGCCGCTCTCCTGACGGCCTGATGATGTCCGCGCGATACGAGGACAACCCGGGACCACCAATCCTTTGATAGGTCCGACTGTGTTTGCACCAATGCGCCGCGCGCGATCCCTATAACCATTCGCTGCTTCGGCGGGACCGCGGCTGTTGCCGTAGCGCGCGACGAAACGCGCGGCGCGCTTCCCCAATCGATTGTGGCGGGCCGGAGCCGGCGGGGCATAGGTCAGAGGGGCAGCCGGGCAAATTAAGCAAATAATCGTGAGCCGCCGCAGGGTCTACAGACAGCTTGTCATGGAGAGCTTATAGGAAAAAGTAGCTAACCCGATCCCCGTGTCCCCCGACAGGTACCCGACCGGGTTAGCATCTTCCGCGGCCGGCTCTTTCCCCAGAGTCGGCCGCACCTAGTTTGCAGCGCCAAGGGCACCGCGCTTTCATTTTCGCTGGCTTGGACAAATCCCCCGATAGTCCCACGACGGCTAGCAGCCTGTTGGGCGATCGTGGCTTTTGCATGGAACCGAGTAAATCGTGCGAATATATCGGTGGGGCACTATTGCGGGTTATGTGCGGTGGCGACGGGCTGAGCAATTGCCCCACTTTCCGCTAAGCGATTGAGATTGCTTAATTCAGGCAGTCCCGTCGCTCCCGCCATATATTCATGTATTCAAAGACTTAGCGGTTTCTGCTCGGGCCGATTTGAGGTTGAGAAACGGTCGCCGCGCTCACACCGCTTCGACGATTTTGTCGGTCTTGGCCCGAAAATGGTAGCGCGGGATGGCGTCGAGGTCGGTGCCGGTGATGCGGATCACCCAGGCCTTTTGCGGGTGCGCGGTGGAGTGGATGAGGCCGGACGAATAGGCCTGGGTTTGGCCTGGACCGAGCGCGTATTGCCGGGCCTTTTCCAGGACGGCGGCGTCCTCGCTCGCCGGATTGAGCCGGCGCCATTCGGTCATCTCGGTGACGCCGCGGGCGGTGCCGTAGATCGCCCATGAGGCGCCGTGGCTGTGCGGCTTGCCGACCTTGCCGCCTTCCTGGACGTGGGCGAGCACGTACACGTCGGTTTGCGGATCGTGCCACAGCTCGCGGCGGCCGATGGGCGTGTCTTCTGCAAAGGTCTCGCTGACGAAGGCGGGATTTTTCAAGAGCTGCGACAGGTTTTGCGCGATGTCGGGCAGGCCGGTTTCGCCTTTGGTCTTGAGCGTCGTCGACAGATCGGCGCAGAAATCGGTGAGCGTGTATGGCATGGTCATCTCCTCAAGATCGCTTCAGTTCTTATCCGCTCCCACCAGCGCATTATAGCGCGCAATGACGTCGCGCGGGGTGGCCGCGGCGCGGGCGATGGACTTAAGCACGGTCGCGCCGTCGATGGGACTCATCTCGATGCCGAGTTTTTCCGCGTCTTGGAGCACCGCAGGATCTTTGCACATCGCCATGAACGCGTCCTGCAGCGCCTTGGCGCGGTCGGCCGGCACGCCGGGCGGCGCCGCGAACGGCAGCGAGATGGCAAATTGCAGATTGGCGAAATCGATCAGCGCCAGCGCGTTCGGATCCTTGGTCAATTCGCTGCCGGTCGGCACGTCGGGAAAGTCGGACAGCCGGGTCGAGCGGCCGAATTGCAACAGCGGGCGGAACGCGTTGTGGCTCCACAGATCGCGCTGGCCGGTGCGCGCGGAGCTGAAGCCGATGATCTGGCCGTCGATCTCGCCGCGCTGCATGGCCAGAAACATCGGCGCCGCGCCGACATAGCCGCGCACCACCTTGATGTTGAGGCCGAGAATGTCCTTGGCGATGGTGGCGAAGATCAGATTGCTGGAGGCGGCGTTATCGCCGCCGAGCGTGATCGACTTGCCGGGCTCTTTCAGCTCGGCAACCGATTTGACCGGGTTGGTCGCCATCACCAGCATCAGGTAGGAGTCCTTGGCGTAGGACGACAGGCTGCCGAGCCAGGTGATTTTCAGCGGATCGAAATTGACGTTCGGATCGCCCTGGATGGCCAGCATCGGCACCGCGCGCTCGAGCTTGACGATGACGGAGCCGTCGCGCTCGAAGGTGTTGTAGAGCCGGTTGGCCGAGGCGATGCCGCCGGCGCCAGGCTGGTTCTGCACCACGATGGTCGGATTGCCCGGAATATATCGGCCGAGGTGGCGCGCCACGAAACGTGCGGTGATGTCATTGATGCCGCCGGGCGCGGTGCCGACGATCATGCTGATCTGCCGGCCCTTGTAGAACTGCTCGACCGGTTGGGCGTGCGCGGCATCGGCGCCCATGAGAAGGCCACAAGCGACCGCCAGCGCGGCGCAATGCTTGATCATGGAAACGCCGCGAGCAGGTGGCCAAAACCTTGAACCGGCTGGCGCACATGCAGCCGCTTTTGCATTTCCCACACCCGTGCCGGCACCGGATGCACCACCGGCACCTGCAAATCCTGCTCCAGCATGTCGATGATGTTCAGCGTGCGCCAGCCGGAGCCGAGCATGTAGATGGCGTCGGCGCCTTTGGCTTTGAGGAAATTCTTCTTGATGTGGGCATAGACCTGCCCGCCAGAGAGGTTTTGCACCTGATCGAACGGCACATCGATGCCTTCCATGCCGCGCACCTTGAAGCCCGCATCGCTAAAATATTTGGCGAAAATGTCGTTGAGCTTTTTCGGGAAATAAGTGGCGCCGACGAAGCTCTTGGCTTTGAGCGCGTTGAGCGCATTCACATGGTTCTGCGCCACGCTCATCACCGGCACTTTGTACTTTTTCTCCCACGCCGCGACGATCTTGGCCTCGCCCTTGCGGCCGAGCACCATGAATGGCGGCGCACCGTGCGGGTGGATGAGATCGCATTTCTCCTCGGCCAGCACCGCCACGAGCTTTTCGTAATGCGGCATCATGGTGTGAAATTCATCCGCGGTGCCGCGCTTGATGTTGAGGAACAGCGGAATTAGGCCAATACCTTCGGGCAAAAGCCGGCAGACTTCTTCGGTCACGCCGGGCCGCATGGTCGGATTGATCATGCCGACGACACCGCGCCAACTGGAGAACGCCATGAGGGGACCTTTCGATGCTTGGCGCGAGACGTGGATTTATTTCAGCGCTGAGCGTGGCGCTCAGAGCCGTATTTCTTGATGAACGCGATCATCGCCGCCATCGCTTTCAGTGAATTGGCATCGAACGGGTGCTCGTTGAGGAAGGTGTGGCGCGCGCCTTCCAGCAGCAAGAGATCGATGGTGCCGCCGGCGTTGCGATAGTCGGTGGCGAGGCGTTGAGCGAGCTCGACCGTGGTCCATTGATCCGCCGTGCCCTGGAACACCAGAGCCGGCGGCAGAAAAACCTTCTCGCCGCGCTCGATGATCAAAGCGGGCGTCGCTTCGATCTGTGTCGCTTCGCTGCCGAAGAAGACGTCGTGGCCCTTAGCGAGCGTTTCGTCGCCCTTGGCCTTGGCGAGCTTGTAGCGCTCCAGCGGGAACAGCACGCCCCAGCCTGAAATCACGAAGGCGAGTTTTGCATCCATATCGGGCGCGTCGGCGAGGGACAGCGCGCGATAGCGCGGATCGTCCGGGCGGATCGCCGCCAACAAGATTTGATGGCCGCCACTCGACGTGCCGTAGGCGCCGACCTGGCCGGCGCTGCTGCCGAACTCGCCGGCATGGGCTTTGAGCCAGCGGATGCCGTAATTGATGTCCTGCAACGACGCCGGATAGGGCGCCTCGGGCGCGTTGCGGAAATCGATCGACAGCACCACGATGCCGGCCGCCGCGAGATCGAGCGCGGTGTTCTGGCCGTCGGTGCGGTCCTTGTTGTTCCAGGCGCCGCCATGAACCTGCAGCACCGCGGGAAACGGTCCGGTGCCCGCCGGCTGATAGAGCCGCGCCAGCCGCGGCTTTGTATCGCGATGATAGACGATGTCCTTGACGACGAATTCGTAAGGCGTGGCGGTCTGCGCCCGTGCCGCCGCCGGCAACATCGCTGCGCCAAAAATAGCTCCGCCGGCTTGCAGCAGCTCGCGTCGCTTCAACCTCATGCCAGCCTCCCTCGTTTTCAGTCTCTTGTGAGGCGGCAGTTTAGCGCAGATCGATCGAAGTCTCATCCCCGATAGATCGGCGCCGGCTGGGCGAAGAAGCTCCACAGGATGTGATAGACCAGCGCGTAATTCTTCTGCTGGAAGCTGGCGTGCGAAATGCCGGGCATCACGGCGAAATGCTTGTCCGGGTTCGGCAGCTTGGCAAAGAACGCGACCAGGTCCTCGAAGCTTGCGATGCCGTCCCATTGGCCACGCATGATCAAGGTCGGCACCGTGATCTTTTCGGGGTCGACCATCGGCAGCCGCGAGCACATGTCGACATAGGTGCCGGTCGGCACCGAATCGTCGAGCGCGGTGACGGCGTCAGCGAAAGCGTCGATGACCTTTTCTTCCGCCGTGCCGGGATGATCGCGGTCGAAGATCGAATGGATGAAGGCCTTGTCGATCGGCCGACGGTTTTTGGCAGAAAACTCCGGCAGCTTCTTCTTGCGCTCGGCCAAGGTCGGCGAGCCCTGGCCGGTCCACACCATGGCGTCGAGCGCGAGGCGGGCGACCAGATCGGGATGGCGCTGGGCGAACAGCGCGGCGCGCAGCGCGCCGGACGAGATGCCATAGACGAGGAGGGGACGCTTGCCGCGCAACTTATTGATATAGGTCGCGGCGGCAATGCAATCGTCGGCGCCTTGGGCGATCGGCGCATTGTTGTCGCGATCCTTGGTGGAGCGGCCGTAGCCTTCCATGTCGACGCAACAGCAATCGAAATTTTGCCGGGCGAAGAAATCCATTACCGATGAATCCGGCCGGCCCGGCACCTGCAGGTCGAATGTCGGCTGTGCCGCCATGGACGAGCCGTGGACGAACAGGATGGTGCCCGCGGTCTGTTTCGAATCGCCGGCGCATTTCTCGAACAGGAACAGTTTTGCGCCGTCCTTGGTAGTCCAATGCTCCTCGGCCTTTATCGCCACGGCGGGTTTTGTCATCTCGTTCATCATTCACCTACATTTGTTTCCCGGATGCGGTGCAGCACGAAGTGGTGCACCGCTGATCCGGGATCGTCGCAGACTCGGAGTTCGTAACGATCCCGGGTCTGCA
>JBEKKM010000086.1:0-20305 GCA_050010715.1 Xanthobacteraceae bacterium
GCGTCAGCGCCGCCGCTCCGCCATGGGGCTGGCGCAAAGCCATCGCCTCGGCTGAGTCCAAAAATACCTTCGTCCCTGAACGCGCCCTGCAAAACCTACTTCTGCAACACAATCGGCCAAAACCGGACTCATGCACCGCAGCAAAATGTATCTATTCGATCGCGTTATCGGCGCGGGCAAAGTGGCATTAGGCGCGCGGCACAAACAGAAAGCCGCCGCGCAGCCTGTGTGAAAACGCGCTCGAGCAAAGCGGGCGCAGAAGCGTTTTCTCTCTTGTCTACTTTCGATAATGCTTGCCAGCGCTATTGTTTTTTAAATCGAAGAAATCGAGATGAAATTTCTACGCACGAATTGAACGTCGGAGTTTTCCTACTCACCTCGTCGGTGCGGCTCTCCTGACGCCCCGCAAAAATCAATGTTCCAACAGACCACACCATCGCAACTCAGCGACCGTTCAAAAAGTAGGTCTCCATCATCCCCTTGCCCTTGACTTCGATCATTCCGCGCCGCTCCAACTCGAAGCCATTTCCAAGCGCTGCTCGTGTGGCAGCGGAAAGCTGTATCCGACCCGGCAACGAGTGGGATTCCATGCGGCTTGCGGTATTTACCGTGTCGCCCCAAACGTCGTAGACGAATTTGTGCGTGCCGATAACCCCGGCGATGATCGGACCGGTATGGATGCCAATGCGAGCCTGAAGTGGCAGATCGGTATCCTTGGCGATGGTGGCGACCGCGTCGAGCATCTTCGGGGCGAGTGCGGCGACGCGGTCGGCATGATCGGCTTGAGCTTCCGGGATTCCCGCGGCGACCATGTAGGCATCGCCGATGGTTTTGATCTTCTCCACTGAGTATTTCGCGGCAAGGCGGTCGAAGGCTGAAAAAATCTTGCTGAGAAAGTCGATCGTCCGATCAGGTGTCAGTTCCTGGCTGAGCGTCGTAAATCCCACGACGTCGCAGAACAGAATCGTCGCCTCGGCAATGCGGTCGGCGATGGTCGTTTCGCCGTTGCGCATGCGATTGACTATGCTTTGCGGCAGGATATTGAGGAGCAAGGTTTCGGAACGCTCCTTCTCCTGCTCCAGGTCGGCTACGAACTTCTTTTCCCGGTCGCGCAGCCACTTCTTTTCCAGCGACGCGCCGATGCGGGCGCGCAATAGGGTCGGATTGAACGGTTTAGTCAAATAGTCCTCGGCCCCAGCTTCGATGCACCGCACCACGCTGTCGAGCTCGTCGAGCGCTGAAATGACGATGACCGGTATGTGGCCGGTATGCTCCGCGGCCTTGAGTCGGCGCAGCACCTCGAAGCCGCTCATTTCCGGCATGATGAGGTCGAGCAGGATGAGATCGAACTCGTGGGCGAGCGCCAGCTCCAGCGCCGCCACGCCATTCCCCGCGGTGGTGACCTGATGCCCCTCGCGCAGCAATCGGCGTTCCAGCACGTCTCGATTGGCGGCATTGTCGTCGACGACGAGGATACGGCTCGAATGCGCCGCTCCCGCGGCGGCGGCGCTGACGGACAGCGGCTGCACGGTACGCAGCACCTCGGCAACCAGGTCGCGCCGTTTCGTCCCGCTGCCGCCGTTGGCCGGCTCGGCGTCGTCCTGTCGCGCCAACGCAGTCATGGCGTCGATCTGACCGAGAAGTTGATCGGCGGACTCTTTGAGCTTCTCAAGGTCCCCGCGCAGCGGATGCTCGCCATCCTCCTCCAAGTCCTCGAGGAGCAGTTCGCTGTAGCCCTTTATGGCGTTAAGCGGCGTTCTCAAATCGTGACGGAGCCGACGGTGAAAGGCTTCAAAACTTTCGTCATTCTGGCGATCAGACAATGAATCTTGGACAAGAGTCTTAATGAACTCGTTCAGCTGCGCGCTGGCGCTGTGCATCCGATTGAGATCAGCGAGCACATTTTCAGACTGCGAGCCGCGCGCTTCCTGGATGATCGTGCTGAGAAGATCGTTGACGGCCGTCGCCGGCGCCTGGACTTCCTGACGCAAGAAGGCCGTCAGTGCGCGACTCAAGCGTTCATCTGATACGAACGGTGGCCGCTGTTCACCCATGTTTCTTTCGATCGGCGTGCCGTTAACTCTTTGCCGTGCTGAGTAGCCGCTCGATCTTGCCAATGAGGCGGTCGAGTTCTACCGGTTTAGTATCGTAGTCGTCGCATCCGGCTTCGATCGCCCTTTCGCGGTCGCCGCTCATGGCGTGCGCGGTGAGCCCGATCACTGGCACGCTGCGCGTGGCATCATCGGCCTTGACGCGCCGGGTAGCCTCCCAGCCGTCTAAGACCGGCAGGCTCATGTCCATCAGGATGATGTCGGGCCGCTCGGTTCGAGCGAGGTCGACGCCCTGCTGCCCGTCCACTGCGAAAATCACCTCAAAACCGCGACGGGTGAGACGTCGCGACAGCATGTCGCGGTTCATTTCGTTGTCTTCGACCAGCAAGACTCTCGTCATTTACAGCCCTTGTTTCCGTCCTATTGCCTTACATATCCGAGTCTACTGCGGTGCGCGTGGGTCGACGCCGAACCGCCGTGCCGATGGCTGAAGCAATATCAACCCCACTGGCGGCGCCTTTTGTAAAGACCTTTTGCGCCTGCCCCAGGAGGCGCTCGCGTTCGGCGGTCGAAAGCTGCTTTGCCGTGATCACGATCACCGGGATGTCGCGCCATTCCTTGTGCGCGGCAAGTGCGTCGAGGACCTCAAAGCCGTCCATCTCCGGCATCATCAGGTCCAGTAGGATCATGGCCGGCGCCGAATGATCGCCGAGCCACGCGAGAGCTTGGCGACCATCGGCCGCCTCGGCGACGGCTAAGCCCATTTTTTCGATTGTGAGCCTGATCAGTCCGCGCGCGCCGGCGTCGTCCTCGACAACCAGGACCGGACCATCGCGCCGGACCAGGCTGTGGATAAGCGCAGTCAGCCGGGCGCGGTCGACTGGTTTGGTCAGTACATCGACCGCGCCCAACGACAAGCCGATGCCGCGGTCGGACAGTACCGTGACGACGATGACCGGAATGTCGCGAAGATCAGCATCGGCCTTTAGTGCGCTCAGCACCTGCCAGCCGTCCCGCTGGGGCATCAACACGTCCAGCGTGATCGCATCGGGCCGCATCGTCCGCGCCAGGCTCAGCGCCTCCTCGCCGGTGGCGGCCTGAATCAGCCGATATCCCGCCCCTTTCAAATTCGCCGTTAACAGGTCGCGTGCCACCGGATCATCGTCGACGATCAGCACGGTCGGGGTATTATCCGACTTGACGGTCAAAGTCGAGACAGAAGAGGCCTCGACATGCGTCGGTGTAATGGTGCGGTCCGGCAAGGTGATGGTGAAGGTCGAACCTTCGCCGGGCTCGCTCACCACGGTCACATCGCCGCCTAATAGTTGGCAGAAATTGCGGGTGATCGCCAGACCAAGACCGGTGCCGCCATATTTCTTGGTGGTCGAGGCATCCGCCTGGCTGAACACCTGGAACAACCGGCCAAGCTGCGCCTCGGTCATACCGATGCCGGTATCCGAGATGGCAAACCGCACCGTTGGCTGGTCGGTTTCAAAGCGCTCCGCGAGCAGCGTCAGCTCCCCGTTCTGCGTGAACTTGCTGGCGTTGCTCAATATGTTGAGTAGGCTCTGCTTGAGCTTGGTGCGGTCGGTGCGCATGGTGCCGAGATTTTCCGCCATGCGAAACTCGACGGCGTTGCCATTTTTTTTCGCCATCGGCACGATGATCGCTCGCACCTCTTCGAGCAGCGGAACAATGTCGACGTCTTCGATAAAAATGTCCATCCGGCCGGCTTCGACCTTCGATAGGTCGAGAATATCGTTGATCAGGCCGAGCAGGTGACGGCCCGCGCCTTCGATCTTCTTGAGGTCGGCGACAAGACTTTGCTGGCCAAGATCGGCGACGTCTTCCTGCAGGATTTCACTGTATCCGATGATGGCATTGAGGGGCGTGCGCAGCTCGTGACTCATGTTGGCGAGGAAGGTGGATTTGGTGCGATTCGCCTGATCGGCCACATCGCGTGCCTCGGCCAGCCGGTCGACAAGTTGCCCAAGCTGTAATTCGCGATCCTTAAGGTCCGAGATATCGGTGAACACGCCGACGATCCCCCCATCCGCCGTACGCCGCTCACTGATCTTGAGCCACATGCCGCCGCCGCGCTGCTGTTCGAAGGCGGCCTCGGGATTGCGGTGCCGCTCAAGCCGCTCGGCGACCCAAGCGTCGCAGCTTTCCAAAGCGGCGGGGATGATGCCCGTCTTGGCCACCGCGCGCAGAATGGTCTCGTATTGCGTGCCCGGCTGGATCTCGAAAGCGAGGCCCGCGTACATCTCTTTGAAGCGGCTATTACAGACGACCAGCCGGTCGTCTGCGTCATAGAGCACAAATCCCTCGGAGATGGCTTCGATCGCCTCGCCCAGTTGAGCCTGGGCGCGCTGTGCCTCGGCCTCGGCCCGTTGGCGCTCCCGTTCCAGCCGCTGGCTCTCGATCAGGTTGTCGCGCAGCATCGCCAGCGCTCTCGTCATCCCACCGATCTCGTCCCGCCCGGCCTTTGGGATGGGGACGTCGAGCCGACCCTGCGTGATGGCGGTCATGCTGTGCTCGAGCCGACGCAATGGAGTGTTGATAGAGCGCACGATGAGTGCTGTGACGATTAGCGCAACGGCAAGCGCGATGATGCCTCCAGTTACGGATAGCTCGAACGCCCGATGGGCATCCCGTATTGAAGCATCGCGTCGCAAAAGTGCCCGCCGCTCCACTCGGTCGACGATCTGCTCGATTTCGTTATTGACACTCGGAATGTGCGACTGAGCCTGCGCCATCAGTGCATTTCCGCCTGCGGCGTCATCCTTCGAGTAGTATGCCTCGCCCGCCTTCTGCACCAAATCCCACACAGCATCGACGTCTCGCTCGATTGCGGCGACGCCCTCCGCATCGACGGGAACGATTATCTCCAGATCTTTATCGAGTTGGGCTTTAGCCGCGTCGGCCTTTTGTTGCGAGCTGGAGGCCAGGGTCGACGCGAAATCCGTCAGCCAATATTTCAGATCGCCGAAATCCTTGCTCGCTTTGTTCGCGTTCCTGACCGTAGAGACGAGCTGCGCTTCATCGGAGAGCGCTTGCGAGTTGCGCGCGAGTTCGCGCGTCAAGAGTGCCGCCGTCGCCGCCAAGATCACGAGCAGCAGAGTCGCAAGAAAGATTAGTCGCGCGCGGATCGAGAAATATGACATCGGACCTTTCCCCAGTGGAGCGTTTGCTTACCAACCGCCCCCCACCATCACTCGATCGCTACATCTGTGGTGCCCGGCCATCTGCCCGAACGTTCGCTCGGTGCCAAAATTGACCGTGCTGGCTGCTCACCGAAAGGTTTGCACCGCCACAATGCTACACACATACGAAAGGCGCAGAAACCCCCAGCGCTCCCCCGCCTGGGGGGTTTGCTTTGGCAGTCGCGGGGCGCACATTCGGCGGGCCCCGCTAAAGTGCTAAACGCGGTCGATTTTACCGCAAATTACTTCCACTACTCTCCATCTCGCGCGCATCAGAACCTCGGCAGCGGTTCGCCGAATGCCAAGAGGCACGGCGTGCCGGCGGAGGGGGGCACCCACAATGTTCGACCTTCAATTCGTAATGATGAAAAAGCCAGCCCCATTGGCGTTTCGCTGCCCGAGCTGCATGGCGGAGTACAAGATTGTCGTAGTGGAATCCCCGCTGGTACCCGCACGTGACATGCGGTGCGTGCGGTGTGGCTTTCCGTTTGCTTCGACGGAAGATCGGATGTTCGTCAAATACATTCTGGTTGAGCGGCCGAATGGATCTAAATTGTCCTGAGTCGCCCGCGGCATTCGGGCCGGACGACTTCCATTGGGGGGCGATAAAACGTCCCGCCGAACACGCCGCCAGATTGACGCTCGTATAAATACGGGCGATTCTGTCATTCGCCGGTCATCGATACATTCGCCGATAGCCCGCTATGCCCAACATAATGATCCGTTGCCCGACGCTTGGAACAGCCGTTCCAACGGGGCTAACCACGGAAAAAATCAAATTCGAGTCACTGTCAGAGGTGAGAATCCCGCTGCGCTGTCCCGACTGCTTCAAGCTCCACAAATGGGAGCGAAAGGACGCGTGGGTTGAGACGGAGGGATAAGGCTCCAGACGCGAGGGCAAGCATCGCAGCCGTACAATAAAAAAAGCCCCGGGCTGGCCGGGGCTAATCGATGCCATGTAACACCGTCTGTAAGCTGACCCGCGCGAAGGAGGAGGAAACACGGCATCGGCCCGACGGATTGATCACACCCTACCACGCGCAAAGACAGCGCCGGCCAAAAAAGAGGCCCCAAGCCAAGGGGCCTAGAACCGAGGTGTCGAGCGGGCCACTCAAGTCCGCCCGCATTCAGACCAAGCTCGCCCTTTGGGCCGAGCAAGTGGGGGGCGAGCATTCGGCCGGCCCCGCGCTGCTGAGGGAGCTACATTCTCAATTTCTGTTATGGCTATCGCGAGACGATCTCGCCGGACACATCAGGCGCGAACTGACACTGCTCACCGAGGGCTATGATTATGAGCCACCCAAATCCTTCGCTGCTCGCACAACTGCTCGACAAAGTTGGGGAAATAAATTTAGCAAGAGCCGAAGGTGAGCCCATATTGGATGCCTATGTTGATGGCGTGATCGATATAAAGAATCGGCTGAAACAGGCCGTCGAAATGGTTCTGGCACAGAGAACAGCCGCGAAAGAATAATCTGTCTGGCCTCGTCAATCTGCTGCATCCTCGTTCAATAACGGGCCGCCCATCCGACCGACAACGTACCATGCCCTCCCCCCGCCGCTTCCCGCCGCCCTGGTCGATCGAGGGGATTTGGTGATATTGTGAAGATGCTAAGGGCGGCCGATCCTGGCTTAGCTCCCCGCTTGCGTAGAACGACCACGGGTCTGCCGGCGCGCGGAACGTGCCGGGCTCATCATCCCGGAGAATTTTATGACCGAAAATATGATCATACCCGTCACTGGCGGGTGTCCGAAGTGTGGGGAGCCGAACATACCGGTGCCTGTGGACTATAACGACGAGACCATCATCACCTGCCCAAAGTGCGGATATGAAGCTCCATGGGCGAAGTTCTTTTCGCTCACGTCTACGGATTAATGAATGCCATCCCCGTCCCTGAGATAATGATCGCTTGTACCACCGGGCCAATCGAAAAGATTTAAGGAGTAAGCAGCGTCCGGGTCACGCGAAAGCCGTGATCGAATTGGACGCGGGAAGAACTAATCAATTCCCGGAAGTTATTTGGGTGGACGCCGACAAGCGGGGCGACGCCATCATCTTGATCTTCGGTAGCAGGGTTGAGGGTCAAGGGGCCGCGCTCAGAGTTACGCTTACGTCTCCCCAATGGAAAAATCTCAAATTCCTCGTAGATGGTCCGACACCAGGGATGCGGCCTATCATTGATAAGAATCAAAAGGAGCCATTGTGAATGCCGACTACTTCCCGCCGCCCTGGTCGGTGGAAAGGAAGGAGCAACCCTCATGCCTAAGCGGCTAATTAGTTACGGATATGCCGCAATCATCCTTGGACTTAAAGTCTTTCTTGCGGCGCTAGTAATAGCAATTGGAGTTGTCTTTATATGGATTGGGGTAACGCGTGATCCTGTCGTACTTGGTCTTATTCCGCCGTATCTAATAATTGTAGCATGGTCTGTGATATATTATTTCATGACAAAGCGTAATTAGACGTTTGTTCGAGGAACGTTGGGAATCCTTCATCGTGAAGCACGCCAACGGCCAGCAGCTCGCCTACTTCTATTTCGAGGATGAGCCGTAGCGGCAAATGTCGATGAAGCGGCTGTCACGCGACGAGACATTCCTGATCGCGGTGAACATAGCCAAGCTGCCAAGCGTGCCGCGCAGATATTGAAGGACATTCCGCGGCCGCCAAATTCAGCCAGCCGGGACGATTGAGCCCTGAAACGGCACGGCCGGCTCCCGCTGGGACGAGAACCGGCCGGCTGTCGCTAACCCAGTCCGGGACTGCAGAGGGAGCTGCACGGAAGACTGGCGATAGCGGTACCATTTAAAGCAATCCTCGTCGGCGGAAGTTCCGAGGCAGCTACATTAAGCCGGCGGCGCGACACCGGCAAACTGCCCCTATATTTTCCCCATGTGCGAGCGTGCCACCTACAAGCTGACCTGGGCAGGGATCGTCGCGCTATAGCGCACGGGCACGACGCCAGCATAGGCGCAGACCGTTTCCGTGAAAGCCCTATGCAGGTCGCGTTGTCGGGCACGAACCCATTAACCGGCGATCGTCTCGTCGGCGGATTGAAATCTTGAAATTCTGCTTTTCAAGTTTCAAGACCGAACGTCAGATGTAACGGCGGCCCGGCAATGACGCCTTGCCGTGAATACTTTGATGCCCTCGGCGGACGGCGCATTCGGCCGGCACTGCAGTTCATTATTTCGCAGCCAGATATCCGCCGAATAGGGCTGCTTTTTGTTGCAGCACCGGGCAGCGTGGGCCGGCCCGGCGACAAAAAAGCCCCGCCTTCCTCGGCGGGGCAAGTGAGGGAGGAAAGGCGAAGCCCCAATAAGTGCCCCGCCAGACCACGCCGCCTATCGTGATTCTCCCTCGATAAGCAAATGAGGGGCGAGCATTCGGCCGGCACCGGGCGTTGAGCATCTGAAGCGCCATTTCTAATTCATCAAATTGATTCAGTTTGTTTTTTGACGTTAAATGCCCAGTGGGCTTGGCGTCGTTATCAGCCGATCATTGGAGCTGGCCATGAAATTTCTTGAGGTCGTCCCTCGTGACGGTACGCGCCTTTATGGCGCAATGATTAGGAAGCAGGCCGAGATCCGCCGCAATGGGCGCGGAACGTTCTCGCGAGCGAGAGCGCGAAAGCGCAACGCTGCTAGATGGACACACGTACGCTACAAAGGGTCGATTAACTTCGAGCCAGGCCCATCAGATGCGGTAGATGTCGCCATCCGATCGCCCGACCGTGGAGACGAAGCGCGACTCCTGTCGTCATTTCTCGGTTGGCTCGATCGGCATTTCGGCGAGCAATTATCGTCTATCAAGATCGAGTACTCGCAAGCCAGCGCTGTCGGCCATCGGCGCCGGTGAAATCTCGCTTACGCTAGGAGCTCCACAGTGCACCCTATATATGGAAGCTCAAGCATTCAGCCGCGGACGTGGTTGCTAAGGCGTAAGCCGTGCTTTCGGAAACCGAATTGCTGCGGGCGATGTTCGATGTCGGCTACTTTCCCGCGAATACGCCGCCGGGGACCCGATTTTAAGGTCAGCAACGGGGGACCGCCATGCGACAGTCGGAATTTGACAAAATCATTGCGGCACTCGGCCGCGCCGAATTTGCTGTGGAGGAATTGCGAAATAAGGCGATCGAATTGTATCGCAAGGGGGCCGCGGCGAAAACGCCGGAAGAGATTGCGGCCGTGAATTTAGAGGCGGCCGAACTTTTGCAACAGATAGTAAAAATCAGCACCGCAGTTCACACCGGAAATCCAGCCCCTCATCTCCGACTGGTTTCCGATACGGAGTGAGGATCGCGACTGCCGCAACGAATCGGTTACGATGACCGCGTGACCGCGGGGAAAAATTCAACCTACCGCGCATAGGGATGAGAGGCGCTCGTGGATAGACGGCAGCCGCCGCCGCGAAGGCGAATGTTGAAGTCCGGGAAAATCCTTCTCGGAAAGCATCCTGTCCCTTGCGCGGTTCGGAATATCTCCGAGAGAGGTGCGTGTCTGAGAGTTCAAACTACTGAGGGCATTCCCGATGTGTTCGATTTCATATTCCCAGGCGAACCCGTCAGGACATGCAAGACCGTCTGGCGTGACGATACCCAGATCGGGGTGATGTTCATTCAAGAAGAAAAATGAGCCCCGAGTCCGGATACACACTCGGGGCTAAGTCGTTGCCTCGTGCTTAGGCTTGTATGGCTGGGCGGCCGGATGTCGGGGGACGCGACGGCCACCCAACGGCCTAACGCCGACGGTAATTTTGGCAGCCTCACAAAAGTTCCGCCGCAAAGGTGCGGCTAATCCGCTGCGCCGCTGTTCGCCGTCAAGGTACGATATGTCATAAATCACACTTAGAAATAAATTCGGCGACCGAGTAAGGCAGGACACTTTCCATGAAAACATTGCTCCCAAATCTGCAAAGTCGTTTGCTGATAGGCTTTGATATTCGAAAAGCCGCGCTCAATCCGAACTTCGTTGGAATCGAATTGAGAAGTCCTCATGGAGACGCGATATTCGTTGTGACGCGGCAGCAGCTTCTCGATATCGCGCAGGAATGTGGAAATGCCGCAGCACTGATGCCGAAGCCTTCGTAGGATTACCCGTAATGTCGAGGGTTTATGCCGGGCTTCTTGTCCTAGTCGCGCTATTCGCTATGGCGACGCTCGGCACGGCGATCCTAGTTGCGTTCACGGATGTCAGTTATTTGGCGTCTCCAACAGAAAGCCCCGGAATGAGCCCTTGAGCGCAGCTGGCATGTCGGCCTTCTGGGGTTCCGCCGGCGGTCCGGGCCGATCATCAAACACAAAGAGTCGCCGACAGAATGCCTCACGCTGGCTCTGTGGTGGGCGCTGGTATGGCCTTAGCGTCGGCGCGCTTAACGAAGCGGCATCACCGTGATTGGCATCTAGGCGGCCTTCAGAGCGCCAAGGCGAAGGGTAAAGCTCAATCGGTCTGTCGGGGGGTCAGAAGGAAACGGGCACCCGGCACCACTTTTCGAGCGCGGCGAGATCGCGCGCTCTCTCTGGCCACCGTGCCCTACAACGTCCGTTGCTTGTCGCCGCATTCCTTGCAGGTGTAGGCGACGCGGGTCTCGCCCGGGGCGGCGGTGACGCGGTTGGGGGCGCCGCACTTGCCGCAGATGGCTTCGATGCGGGTGTTGCCATGCTTGACGGCGACGGTCTTGCGCTCCAGCGCCTCTCGCACCAGCCGCTCGGCTTCGTCGCGCTGCGATTGTTTCGACATTTCAGGATTTCTTCCTCGGTGGCGCCCAGGTCCTACATGCGATTGCCGCAATCGGCAATGCGCTTATGCGGCTTATTTCCGTATCAGCGTCTTGCCCCGGCAGTCGCGGCCGCCGAATTTGCCGGTCCTCTGGCAGTCATCGAATTGTAATTTGCAGGCGGCCGTGCAGTTGGGATTCTGAACCGCCGGACAACGTGCGGCAACGCACTGGAAAAAAGCCTCCGAGCAGGTCGTCGCGATGGTGCAAATGCCGGCATCGCCTTGCGCGGCCGCTTTGCCTGGGGCGGCGGCAAGGAAAGCGGCAAACACGATCCAGCGACACTTGAGCACGGGCGCGAAATCCTCGCGTTTTTCGCCATAATGGGTTGCAACTATGCTTAGCATCGCTTTCTTACCATGCCTCGGGGCCGCCAAAAGGACGCCGATGCTGACCCGCCGCTCACTCCTCGCCGGCTCCGCCGTCGCCGCATTGGCCGCCGGCGCCGATCCGGTCGCCGCCACGGCACCGCCGGCCGACAAGCAGGCGCCGGGCATTTATCGCTACAAGATCGGCGCGTTCGAGCTGACCGCGCTCTACGACGGCATCTGGTACCGGCCGATCACGGACAAATTCATCCGCAACGCGCCGTTCGCCGAAGTCGAGCACGCGCTCGATGCCGCTTTCATGCCGCATGACAAGCTCGAGACGCCGTTCACCACCCTGATCGTCAATACCGGCAAAAAACTCGTCCTCATCGATACCGGCACCGGCGGCCAGATCGCGCCGACCGCCGGCATGATCGGCGCCAATCTGGCCGCCGCCGGCATCGATCCGAAGGCCGTCGACCAGATCGTGATCTCGCATTTCCATCCCGACCACATCAACGGCATCAAGGACAAGGACAACGCGCTGATCTTTCCCAATGCCGAGATCATGGTGCCGGCGCCGGAATGGGCCTATTGGATGGACGACGCCAATTTGAACGCGGCGCCGCCGGATCTGAAATTCACCTTCCTCAATCAGCGGCGCATTTTCGCCGACATCGCCAAGCAGGTGACGCGATACGATCCCGGCAAGGAAGTTTCTTCCGGCATCGTCACCTTGCCGGCGCCCGGCCATACGCCGGGCCACACCGTCTTTGCCGTCCATTCCGGCGATCAGTCGCTGATGGTGTTGAGCGATACCGCGCAGCATCCAGCCGTGTTCGCGCGCCATCCCGACTGGCAGGCCGCGTTCGATATCGACGGCGATGCGGCGGTGGCGACGCGCAAGAAACTGTTCGATCGCGCCTCAGCCGACCGCATGCTGGTGACCGGCTATCACTTCCCGTTCCCGGCCTGCGGCCATCTGATCAAGACCGCGAGCGGCTACGAGCACGTTCCGGTGCCGTGGCAGCCGACGCTGTAACACTGCGTTTCCCGGGCGCAGCGCAGCATGATGCGAAGCGCAATGATGCGCTGCAGACCCGGGATCGTAACAAACTCGGAGTATGCGACGATCCCGGATCAGCGATGCATCACTTCGTGCTGCATCGCGTCCGGGAAACAAAAAAGGAGGCCGGCTTTTTGGGCCGGCCTCCCTGATCCCCACGGCACTCATTGTTTGCTTTCGAGCGCGGCACGGTGCGCCGCGTCCCGCCGGGGACGACTATTTTCCGACTTGCGGGCGAACGGCGAGCACCAAAGAACGCCCGCAAGTCGGTGCAAACGATCCGAGACCCGACCTCATCACTGGTTCCCGAGATCCCGGACCGCAAGCAATTCCATGATGTTGTCCTGTTTTGCTTTGTTCGACGGCGCGGAATGCGAGTCGCGCCGATTGTCGAGGCTAGGTTTAGCCCGCACGCCCTGAATGCCCCCTGAAGCGTGGCAGCAGAAACCGTTCACCTATGTGAACTTTCGGTAATTCTGGGAATATTTTGGGTGATGCCGCGATCGGGATGAATCGCTATGATACCGGTGTTCTTATCGCGGTATCCCCCAGGAGGAATTCATGCGCAAAATCCCCTTGCTTGCCGCCATCGTCCTGAGCGTCGCCGTCGGCGCCCCCCGCTTTGCCGCCGCGGTCGAGACCAACAGCCCGGCGCCGCCGCAAAATCCACCGCCGTCCGACACCACGAAGCAGAAGACCAAAAAACCAAAGAGCAGTTCGGCCGAGAAATTCCTCAACGACTGGCACAAGGCCTACGCGCTGGTCTACGACAAGGAGGATTATGTCGGCGGCATCGCGGCGCTGCGCGCCATGGGCTATGACGACAACGCCGACGTCGCCACGCTGATCGGCTACGCCAGCCGCAAGCTCGGCCGCTATGACGATGCCAAATACTGGTACGACAAGGCGCTCGCCGCCGACCCAAACCACGCGCTGACATGGTCCTATTACGGCATGTGGCAGGCCGAGCAAGGCAACGTGCTCAAGGCCAAGGACGACCTGGAAAAGGTGCGCACCATCTGCGGCAACACCGAATGCCGCGAATATGTCGCGCTCAAGGAAGTGATCGACGGCACCAGGACGTACTAGTCGCCGGGCTCATCAACATCTTCCCCTGCTTCGCGGGGGAGGATGTTTGCTTTTTGACGAGCCCGTTATCGGGGCGCCGGGAAAAATCGGTCGAGCCAGCTGCGCAACGTGACCGCGACGCGCGGATCGGCGTCGGCGAACATGAAATGCGTCGGCCCGTCGAGGAGATGCAGTTCCACCGGCGCCTTGGCCCGGCGCACCAGGCTGAACGCCTCTTCGTAATTGGTCACGGTATCGGTCGCGCTGTGCAGGATGAGGAGCGGGCGCGGGCTGATGCGGGCGACGAATTCCTCCGGCCGGAACATGAAGAAGCCGATCGCGGTCTCGCCGGTGAACTGCATCAGCGAGGCGTTCGAGGTCAGGTTGACCTGCAACGCTTTCGGCATTTCAAAAATATCGAAGCGGTGGATCAGCTTCGCCGCGCCGGTGCGCTCGCGATGCGCGGCGACGTCGTCGAGCAGCGCGCGGAATTTGGCCCACGATTCCGCGCTGTGCATGCTCCGGATCATGCGCTCGCCGTTGGCGACGCCGTTCTCGACGATGACGGCGGCGACCCGCGGATCAATACCCGCCGCCTGCACCGCGACACCGCCGCCGAGGCTCGATCCGCACAACGCGATCGCCGCGGGATCGACGTCGTCACGCGCCGCGAAGTAGGTGAGCGCGTTGCGCGCGTCGGCGACTTCCTCGGCCGGAATGACGCGGCCGCGCTCGCCCTCGCTGTCGCCACAGCCGCGATAATCGAAGCGCAGCGCGACATAGCCCCAGGCGGCGAATTGCCGGCAGATCCATTCCGGGCCGCCGCTTTTGTTGGCGCCAAACCCGTGCATCATGATGAACGCCGGCCGCCGCTCGCCAGGCCGATGGTCATCGGGCACGTGCACGACGCCGGACAGGTTCAGCCCGTCGGACGCAAAGGTGACGGTCTCAAGCACCGCGCCGCTCCCGCTTTGCCGCCAAGCTCGTTGGCAATGTCATTCCAGATGCACGCCGGTCTCGCGCGCCACCCCTTGCCACAGCTGGGTTTCGTCGGCGATCACCTTTGCCAATACGTCCGGGGCGAGCACATGGGGTTCCAGGCCGATTTTTCTGATCCCTTCCCGGATCGGCTCGCTCAAAATATGCAGGTTGACCGCCTCGTTGAGCCTGGTGATGACCGCCGGCGGGGTGCCTGCAGGCGCCATCAGCACAAACCAAACCGCCGTCGGGAAACCATCGAGCCCGCTCTCGCGCAGCGTTGGCACGTCCGGCAATTCCGGCCAGCGCTCGGCGCTCGACACCGCAAGCGCGCGCAGCTTGCCGTCCTTGATCAGCGGCAGCAGCACCGATTTGGCGCTGGCATTGACTTGGATGTGATTGCCCAGCACATCGGCGATGGCCGGCGCGGCACCCTTATAGGGAACGAACACCATGTCGGCGTCGGTGCGCACCCGGATGAATTCGAGCATCAGATGCGGCGCGATGCCTTGCGTCGCGCCCGAGGTGAGCTTGCCGGGATTGGCCTTGGTGTAGCTCGCCAGTTCCGCAAGCGTATGCACCGGCACCTCCGGATTGACGACGATCGCGTTCGAGTCGGTCGCCACCGCCGACACCGGCACAAAATCCTTCGCCGGATCGTAGTCGAGACTCTTGTAAAGCACCGGGGCGATGGCGTTGTCGTTGGTGCCGCCAAGCAGCAGCGTGTAGCCGTCGGGCGCCGCGCGCGCGACGTCGTGCGTGCCAATCCTGCCGCCGGCGCCCGCGACGTTTTCGATGATCATGCCCTGGCCGAGCTGTTCGGCAATATTTTGGGTCGCGAGACGCGCCACCGTGTCGGTCGGACCGCCGGCGGGATAGGCGACGATCACTTTGATCGGCCGATCGGGAAAGGTTTGCGCGCGGGCCGCTGCCACGGCCGCGATGCTTGCGGCGAAGACCGTAAGGACGATGCCAGCGAGCTTGCTCACGCCTTCTCCCCTTGCGTTTCCGCGATGATCCAGGCGTGGTAGTCCGGATCGACGGTCTCGATCGGCAGCACCAGTATGGCAGGCGTGGTGTAGGAGTGCATCTGCCGGACCGCCGCGCGCACCGCCTCGGCAAGCGAGGCGCGGGTCTTTATGATCATCACCACTTCGTCGCCGCGATCGATGTTGCCCTGCCACCAGTACAACGAGACCATGCCGGGAAGGATGTTGACGCAGGCGCATAAACGGCGCTCGACCAGGGCACGGCCCGCCGCCTCCGCCTCGACAATGGATGGATAGGTCGTATAGACGAACACCGCGCGTTCCATATTGACCTCCCGCGGCGCCGCGCCGCCGCTGATTTAAAGCCCGAGCCCCCGACCCCCGTTATGGCAAAGCGCCGGATTGCATCACGTTTCAAGCACATCGCCTTCGTCGCCAGCGACGTGCCGGCGGCGCAGCAGGCGCGCCGCCGCCTCGTTCGCCGCTACGGCGACGCCCGGCCGGAGACCGCCGACGTCGTCGTCGCGCTCGGTGGCGACGGCTTCATGCTGGCGACCCTGCAACGCTTCATGAATTCCGGCAAGCCGATCTACGGCATGCATCGCGGCACGGTCGGCTTCCTGATGAACGAGTTTTCCGAAAACGGCCTCGCCGAACGGCTCAACGCCGCTCATGTCAGCGTCATCCATCCACTATCGATGCGCGCGCGCGACGCCGCCGGCCGCGTCCACCGCCACCGCGCCATCAACGAAGTGTCGCTGTTCCGCCAGAGCTACCAGGCGGCGCGGTTGCGCATTCTGGTCGACGGCAAGATTCGGCTCCCCGCGCTGGTTGCCGACGGCGTGCTGCTGGCGACGCCGGCCGGATCGACCGCCTATAATCTTTCGGTGCAGGGGCCGATCATTCCCATCGACGCGCCGCTGTTGGCGCTGACTCCGATCAGCCCGTTCCGGCCGCGGCGCTGGCGCGGCGCGCTGTTGCCCGACCGCGCCAAGGTCACCATCGAGGTGCTCGAAGCCGACAAGCGCCCGGTTGCCGCCGTCGCCGATCACGACGAGGTGCGCTCGGTGCGCTCCGTCGAGATCAGCATGGATCACAGCATCGACATGCACATGCTGTTCGATCCCGGCCACAGCCTCGACGAGCGCATTTTGAGCGAACAGTTCGGACACTGAGGACGGAAGACGGAGGACAGACGACGGACGACAGATCAGAATGTTTGCTATCTGTCCTCTGTCGTCTGTCTTCCGTCGTCTGATAAGGAGGCGACCATGGGCGCGCCGACGAGGAGCAATTTCCGCATGACGATCATTCGCCGGATTGCGGCGGCGTGTCTCGCGGCGCTGCCGTGGAGCACAGCGCGTCACGCCGCTGCAGCCGAACCGCCGCTGGTCATCGCCAAATCAGGCTATTTGTTTGCCGGCGGCAAGATCGACACATCGCTGCCCGGCTCGCCGATGGTCGGACAGCTCTATGCCGAGTTCCAAATCCCGCAAAAGCTGTTGCACCCCTACCCCATCGTCATGATCCACGGCGGTAGCCAAACCGGCACCAATTTCACCGGCACGCCCGACGGCCGCGAAGGCTGGGCACAATATTTTCTGCGTCGCGGTTACGCGGTCTATGTGGTCGATCAGGTGGCGCGCGGGCGCGCCGGCTATTGGACCGACAGCTACGGTCCCGTTGCGGCCCCCGAGCTCGACCGCGAGCTGCAGCGCTTCGCCGCGCCGGAGCGCTATAAGCTGTGGCCGCAAGCGCATCTGCACACCCAATGGCCGGGCGCAGCGCAGCCGGGTGACCCCATCTTTGATCAGTTCTACGCCTCGCAATTTCCATCGCTGAAGGATTTCGCCAAGCAGCAGGAGCTCAACCGCGATGCCGGCGCGGCGCTGCTCGACAAAATCGGTCCGGCGATCCTGCTTACCCACTCGCAATCCGGCGCCATGGGTTGGCCGATCGCCGACAAGCGGCCGAACCTGGTGAAAGCGATCGTCGCCGTCGAGCCGAGCGGCCCGCCGGCCCACGACATCGAGTTCAAAGGCGCGCCCGATTGGTTCGCGGATGCCGCCAAGACCAAAATTTCCGGCCTTGGTGACGTACCGCTCACCTATGACCCGCCGCTCAAGGACGGCGAAGCGCTCGCCTTCGTGCGCCAGGACAAGGCCGACAAGCCCGAACTGGTGCGCTGCTGGTCGCAAGCCCAGCCGGCGCGCAAGCTCACGAACCTCAAAAACATCCCGATCCTGATCATTTCTTCTGAAGCGTCCTATCACGCCTCCTACGATCACTGCACCGCCGCCTACCTGACCCAGGCCGGCGTGGCCAATACCTTCATCCATCTCGCCGACCGCGGCATCCGCGGCAACGGCCACATGATGATGCTGGAGAAGAACAGCGACGCCATCGCCGGCGTCATCGAAGGCTGGCTGAAGACGCTGCCGGCCAAACCGGCAGGCCGTTCGGCGCAGCGCTAAAACCCGCACATATCTGCGGCTTGGCCGGCCTACGCTTCGCGATCCAGCCGCTCTATCGTCGTGGCGGCGAGCCGCAAGTCGGCAGCGAGGTACGGCTCACCCGCGTCCTGCGCTTGTTGTGCTCGACCCCGCAGTTTGCGAATGACGTTGACGGGGAGTGCCTCGGTTGATTTTTCTGGCCTCAATTTGCCGAGACTGGCATCAGCGTCTTCTGCCGCACGAAGACGCCTCCAATTTTGTACCCGGGAGTAGATTTCAATAACGACGATTAGCAGTAGAACCGGCCCTAGACCCAGAACCAACACAATAGTCGCAAAACCCCCGAGCAGGCAGACAGCGGCGACCGCTATTGCGCCATAGACCAGGTAAAGGATCCTGCGCGCACGATTATCGCTGACGATGTCAGCCCTTACTCTGTCGGAATATTCGCCCATTTTTTGCTCGTTACTTCCCAATCTATTGGCACTTTCGCAGATTTCAAACTGAGGCACTACCAAAAAGTAACCGCGCGTTAAGGACAAATATTTACCTTTCCACCGTGCGGAGCTGCGCCCCGGCGTGCGCCGCGCGGGAGTTGGCATGGTCCGTATCGATTTCAACCGGCTGCGCTTTCTGGTCATCGACGACAACGCGCATATGCGGCGCATTCTGCGCACGCTGCTGCATGGTTTTGGCACGCGCGAAGTGTACGAGGCCGAAGACGGCGCCGCCGGCCTCGAGGCCTTCACTCATTACATGCCCGACATCGTGCTCGCCGACTGGGTGATGCCGATCTTCGACGGCCTGGAATTGACGCAGATGATCCGGCAACAGGGTGCCAATGCCAATCCTTACGTGCCGATCATCATGCTCACCGGCCATTCCGAGAAGAAGCGCGTCATCGGCGCCCGCGACGCCGGCGTCACCGAATTCCTGGCCAAGCCGATATCCGCCAAGGCACTCTACGAGCGCATCTTCAACGTCGTCGCCAATCCGCGGCCGTTCGTGAAAACCAAAACGTATTTCGGGCCGGATCGGCGCCGCAACGTCAACCCGAACTATGTCGGCCCGGAACGGCGCAAGGGCGGCAAGGCCGAGGTGGTGCGCCAACAGCCGCTGCTCGAAAAGGCGCGGGTGATGGTCTGATGCCCGAGAGTCTGAGCTCAGGAGCATGATTCGCCATGTCCCGTCGTAAAGACGACACTCCATCGGTCGCCACTTACGCCGATTACGAAGTGATCACGCCGCCGCACGAGCTGCGCAAGGTTTTGGCGTCGGCCGGTGACGACATCGACGATCCGGTGGCGCGCGCCGAAGCGGCATTGGCCGAACTGTCGAGCGAATTCTCCGGTTGGATGGACGCCGAGTGCGATCGGCTGGAGGCTGCGCGGCAGGACGTCAAGCGCGACGGCTTCACCCAGAAGTCCCACGACACGTTGTTCCGCGCCGCCCACGACATCAAGGGCGAAGTCGGCACCTTCGGCTTTCCCGCCGTCGCCGGCGTCGCCGAAAGCCTGTGCCGGCTCATCGAGCATACGCCGGACATGCAGCGCATTCCGCTGCCGCTGGTCGACCAGCACGTCGATGCCATACGCGCCGTGGTCCGCGAATATGCCCGGCCCGACCTGCTCAACGCCGCTACCGCGCTGACCAGGCGGCTGCGCGAAGTCACCGACGAGTTCCTGAAAGCGGAAAACAGTTTTCGGCCGGATTATCTGGAAAACATTTTTGCGCCGCCGCTGGTTCCCGGCGGCTAGAGCGCATTCGCTTCAGATTGAAGCGATTGACGCTCTAGAATTTTAGTGGAGCATGATCTTTTCCGAAAACCGGTATCCACTTTTCGGGATCATGCTCTAAGCCGCGGCCGAGCAATCCTCGGCTTCGACACTCTCCGCCACGAGCCCATCGCAGAACAATCGCGCTTCCTCGCGCGCGGCTTCGGTGGCAAAGCGGCGCAATAGCGTGAGCAGCGGCTCGAGTTCGCCAAGGTCCAAATCCTCGCAGCGCGTCAGCACCCGCTCGATCATCCGCCGCTTCAGCCGCGCGGCGTCGCCCGGCTCGCTGGCAAAGCCGCCTTCGCGCATCGCCTCGATCGCTTCCTTAAACGCGGGATAGGTCGAAGACGGCAGCGCCGCCCGATCGAACAGCGCGCGCAAACCCGCATTGCCGCGGTCGTGAATGAGGCCGGAAACGCGCGCGACCGGCATATCGGCGAGCTCGGCCAGCGCCTCCTCGAACAGCACGACATTGCCGGAGAGCAGCGCGCGCAAAATCAGGCCGGCCGTGAGCTGGCCGGTCACGCGCAAATGGCGGATGAGCGGGCGAACTTCCGACATGGCGCTGTCGGCGGCGATGGCGACCGTCGCCTTCTCGCAGGCCTCGCGCGCGATGCGCTGGGCGTGATCGGGTTCGA
>JBEKKM010000087.1:0-20227 GCA_050010715.1 Xanthobacteraceae bacterium
CGCTCTCGGCGACGAAGATCTTTCCGTCCGGCCCATACCACGCCGGAATCTGATGCCCCCACCAGATTTGCCGCGAGATGCACCACGGCTGGATGTTGTCCATCCAGTTGAAGAAAGTCGCTTCCCACTGCGCCGGCACGAACACGGTCTTTCGTTCGCGCACGGCTTTGATGGCCGGCTGCGCCAGCGTCTTGGCGTCGACGTACCATTGATCGGTGAGAAACGGCTCGAGCACCGCGCCAGAACGGTCGCCGTGCGGCACGACATGACTCGTCGGTTCGATCTTGTCGATGAGGCCACGTGACTCAAGCTGCTCGACGATGAGTTTTCGCGCGGCTTCGCGGCTCTTGCCTTCCAGCGCATCCAACAAAACAGCTTCGGGATGAGCGTCCTTCAGAAAAGATTCGTTTTGTTTGAGCGTCAGGTGCGCTTCGTCATCGAACACGTTGATAAGAGGCAGATTGTGCCGCCGGCCGACCTCAAAATCGTTGAAATCATGCGCCGGCGTGATCTTGACCGCGCCGGTGCCTTTTTCCGGATCGGCATAGACGTCGCCGATGATCGGAATGCACCGGCCGACCAGCGGCAGGATCGCGGTCTTGCCGATCAGATGTTTGAGCCGTTCGTTGTCCGGATGCACGGCAACCGCGACGTCGCCGAGCATGGTCTCGGGTCGGGTCGTCGCCACGATAATGAATTCGCTTGAGCCTTCGATCGGATATTTGATGTGCCACAGACTGCCCTTGGTCTCGACCTGCTGCACTTCGAGATCGGAGATCGCGGTTTTCAGCTTCGGGTCCCAATTGACCAGCCGCTTGTCCTTGTAGATGAGGCCTTCGCGGTAGAGCGCGACGAAGACCTTCAGCACCGCGCGCGACAAGCCCTCGTCCATGGTGAAGCGCTCGCGCGACCAGTCGCAGGAGGCGCCGAGGCGTTTCAACTGGCCGATGATGGTGCCGCCGGATTCCGCTTTCCATTCCCACACCTTCTTGATGAAGGCTTCGCGGCCCATGGCGCGGCTCGATTCCTGGCGCTCCATCAATTGCCGCTCGACCACCGCCTGGGTGGCGATTCCGGCGTGATCGGTGCCCGGTTGCCACAGCACATCCTTGCCGCGCATGCGCTCGAAGCGGCAGAGAATGTCCTGCAGCGTGTTGTTGAGCGCGTGGCCCATATGCAATGAGCCGGTGACGTTGGGCGGCGGGATGACGATGCAATAGGGTTCCGCCTTGGCGCGCTCGGGCCGGCCGGCGCGGAAGGCGCCGGCCTTCTCCCAGGCCTCGTAAATGCGGCTTTCGACCGCGCCGGGCTGATATGTCTTCTCAATCATTTCGATTTTCCGGTTCGCGCGCTAGAAACCTTGCGAAGCGCTGACTGTCAACGCCAGCGTCTATTGTCTCCCAGCCCTGGTTCCGAGCAAAACCCAACGTGACAGCCGCCGCGCAAGCTTCCTCGCCTTTGGCGCACCGCACGCCGACGCGCTCCATCACGCTGCTCGCGGTCGCCGGCTTCGCAGCCCAGGCGCAGGTGCGGGTCACCGATTCGCTGCTGCCGCAGATCGCGTCCGACTTCCACACCACGGTGGGCGCGGCGGCCATGGTGGTGACGGCCTATGCTTTCGCCCATGGCTCAATCCAGCTGGTCATCGGCCCGGTCGGCGACCGCTTCGGCAAATACCGCACCGTCGCCTTGATGTGCGCCATCGGCGCCGTGCTGGTGGCGTGCTGCGGCCTGGCCGGTTCGCTGTCGCAACTCATGCTGGCGCGGCTCGCCACCGGCGCCGCGGCCGGCTGGGTGATCCCGATCTCGATGGCCTATGTCGGCGACGTCACGCCCTATGAGCATCGCCAGACCGTGCTTGGTCGCTACCTGTCCGGCCAAATCCTCGGCCAGCTATCCGGCCAAGCCGCCGGCGGCGTGCTCGGCGACCTCATGGGCTGGCGCAATGTGTTCTTCGTGCTCGCCGGCGTTTTCGCGCTGGCCGCGGCGGGCCTGGTGTTCGAGCTCATCAGCAATCCGCTGACGCGCAAGCCGGGGCACCCGAACGAGACCACGCGCGGCTTCGTCGCCGACTACGCCGTCGTGTTAAGCAACCCGTTCGCGCGCATCGTCATTCTCACCGCCTTTATCGAGGGCGCCATCGTGTGGGGCGCCTTCGCCTATATCGGCGCCGACCTGCGCTTGCGCTTCGGCTTGAGTTTCACGCTGGTCGGCCTGACCGTCGCCTGCTTCGGCTTCGGCGGATTGATCTATGCCGCCTTGGTCAAAATCTTCGTGTATCGGCTGGGCCAGGTTCGCCTCGCCATCAGCGGCGGGTTTTTGATCGCGGCAGCCTATATCGAGCTCGCGCTGGGACCGGCTTGGTGGCTCGCGCCCGTCGCGACAATGGCGATCGGACTGGGCTTCTACATGTTGCACAATACTTTGCAGACCAACGCTACCCAGATGACGCCGCAAGCCCGCGGCACCGCGGTCGCGATCTTTTCCTCGGCGATCTTTGTCGGCCAGACAGTGGGCGTCGGCACCGGCGCGCTGGTGATCGACCGCTTGGGCGCGGTACCGCTGTTTGTCGGCGCGGCGATCACGATACCGGTGCTGGCGATCTGGTTCGCCCGCCAATTGCGTCAGCGCCCGGTCAAGTGACCGGGCGCCATCGCAATTTTTAGACTTTCACCAGCGGCACCCGCGGCGTCGGCCCGCGGCGCGGCGGTGTGTCGTCGCCGGGGCCCGGCGGCGGCTTGCGCCGCGGCGAGGAGCGCCGCTTCGCCTTGGCGCGGCGCGGCTCGGGCAGTTTTTCCGCGCGCGGCGTCACCGGGCCGTCCGGATAATCGAAGCTGAGCTTGCTGTTGCCGGACTCGTCGGTGACCACGACGACACGCACGTGGCCGCCCGACTTCAGGCGTCCGAACAGCACCTCGTCGGCCAGCGGCTTCTTGATGTGCTCCTGGATCACCCGCGCCATCGGCCGTGCGCCCATCAGTTCGTCGTAGCCGTTGGCGATCAGCCATTTCGCCGCTTCGTCGGTCAGCTCGATGGTGACGTCGCGGTCGGCGAGCTGCGCCTCGAGCTGCAAGACGAATTTCTCGACTACCATGGCGATGACGTCTTGCGACAAATGCGCAAAGGTGATGATCGCGTCGAGCCGGTTGCGGAATTCCGGCGCGAACATCCGGTTGATCGCCTCCATGTCGTCGCCTTCGCGCTTGGTCCGCGTAAAACCGAACGCGGCGCGCGCCATGTCGGCGGCGCCGGCATTGGTGGTCATGATCAGGATGACGTTGCGGAAGTCGACCTGCTTGCCGTTGTGGTCGGTCAGCTTGCCGTGATCCATGATCTGCAACAGCACGTTGAACAGATCCGGATGCGCCTTCTCGATCTCGTCAAGCAGCAGCACGCAATGCGGATGCTGGTCGACGCCGTCGGTGAGCAGGCCGCCCTGGTCGAAGCCGACATAGCCGGGCGGCGCGCCGATGAGCCGCGACACGGTGTGGCGCTCCATATATTCCGACATGTCGAAGCGGATGATTTCGACGCCGAGCGTTGCCGCGAGTTGCCGCGCCACTTCGGTCTTGCCGACGCCGGTCGGGCCGGAGAACAGGTAGCAGCCGATCGGCTTTTCGGGTTCGCGCAAGCCGGCGCGGGCGAGCTTGATTGAGGCTGAGAGCGCCTCGATGGCCTTGTCCTGGCCGTAGACCACGCGCTTGAGCGTGTCCTGCAAATGCTGGAGCACTTCGGCGTCGTCCTTCGACACCGCCTTCGGCGGAATCCGCGCCATGGTGGCGATCGTGGTCTCGATCTCCTTGATGCCGATGGTGCGCTTGCGCCGGCTCTCCGGCAGCAGCATCTGCGCCGCGCCGGACTCGTCGATCACGTCGATCGCCTTGTCGGGCAGCTTGCGGTCGTGGATGTAGCGCGACGACAGCTCGACCGCGGCTTTGATGGCCTCGTTGGTGTAGCGCAGCTTGTGATAGTCCTCGAAATAAGGCTTTAGGCCTTTGAGGATCTCGATGGCGTCCGGGATGGTCGGCTCGTTGACGTCGATCTTCTGGAAGCGGCGCACCAGCGCCCGGTCCTTCTCGAAATACTGCCGGTATTCCTTGTAGGTGGTCGAGCCGATGCAGCGCACCGTGCCGGAAGCCAATGCCGGCTTGAGCAGGTTCGACGCGTCCATGGCGCCACCGGATGTGGCGCCGGCGCCGATCACGGTGTGGATCTCGTCGATGAAGAGAATGGCGCCGGGATAGGCTTCGAGCTCCTTGATGACCTGCTTGAGCCGCTCCTCGAAGTCGCCGCGATAGCGCGTGCCGGCCAAGAGCGTGCCCATGTCGAGGGCGAAGACGGTGGCATTGCGCAGCACGTCCGGCACCTCGCCGTGGACAATGCGCCGCGCCAAGCCTTCGGCGATCGCGGTCTTGCCGACGCCGGCCTCGCCGACGAACAGCGGATTGTTCTTCTGCCGCCGGCATAGCACTTGGATGGTACGGTTGATCTCGGACTCGCGGCCGATCAGCGGATCGATCTTGCCCTCGCGGGCTTTCTTGTTGAGGTTGACGCAATAGGCATCGAGCGCGTCGCCCTTCTTCTTCTGCTCGTCGCCGGATTTGGCGTCGTTCTCCTCGTCGGCGCCGCGCACCGGGCGGGCTTCCGACATGCCCGGCCGCTTGGCGATGCCATGGCTGATATAGTTGACCGCGTCGTAGCGGGTCATGTCCTGCTCTTGCAGGAAATAGGCGGCGTGGCTCTCGCGCTCGGCGAAGATCGCGACCAGCACATTGGCGCCGGTCACTTCCTCGCGGCCGGAGGATTGCACGTGGATGACCGCGCGCTGGATGACGCGCTGAAAGCCGGCGGTGGGCTTTGAGTCCTCGGCGCCGTCGGTGACCAGGTTGTCGAGCTCGGATTCGAGATAGGCGACGAGGCTGCAGCGCAGCTTCTCCAGATCGACATTGCAGGCCCGCATCACGGCGGCGGCGTCCTGATCTTCGATCAGCGCCAGCAAGAGGTGCTCCAGCGTCGCATACTCGTGGTGCCGCTCGTTGGCGAGCGCCAGGGCGCGATGGAGCGACTGTTCGAGACTGCGCGAGAACGTGGGCATTTCAGTTTCTCTTCACTTGTATTGAGCGTTTCCCCCCGGAATCACTTCTTCTCCATGATGCACTGCAAAGGATGCTGATGTTTTCGGGCAAAGTCCATAACCTGCGTCACTTTGGTTTCGGCCACCTCGTAGGTGAAAACCCCGCATTCGCCGATGCCGTGCTGGTGCACATGCATCATGATCAGGTGCGCCGCCTCGTGGTCCTTGTTGAAAAAACGCTCGAGCACGTGGACCACGAATTCCATCGGCGTGTAGTCGTCATTGAGCAGCAGCACGCGATAGAGGTTCGGCCGCTTGGTCTGCGGCTTGGTCTTGGTGATGACCGCAGTGCCGGGACCGCCTTGGTCGCCTTTGCGCTTGCGGTCGTCGTCCGCCATGCGCGGCGGCTGCGTTTTGGGATTGGCGTCGGGCCGCGGCATTGCTGCGTGTGTCTTCCAAGCTCCTAAGTAGTGAGAGGCAGAACATTCCGGAAGGCTTCCGCCCGCCGCCCCCCCGCACCACGGACTGTATAATAGAGTTGGAGCCGGCCGCGTTCCAGTTCGATGAAGCGATCCGACCGCACGTCAGGATTGGTGCGGTTCGGCGACTCGGTTATGGATTGGGCACAGGCGATGGGAGGGCGGCCATGACTGACCCGGCACGCCGGGCGAAGCTCCTGCGCGAGCTCGAGCAGGAATTCGTCCCTGATTACGACGCTCTGAGCATGCCGTCGGCCGACAAGCGCGCTGCTTACGCGCTTGAACACATCGCCCTATCGGGTCGGAAAAATAGACCAGAGCCTAGCCAAGATCGCCGCCGCGATCGAGGCCCTTTTAGCCAAAACCTGACCGGTAAAGAGCTGACGCGCAGCCGCGCGCCGGCCTTACTTCATCGCAGAAACTTTGGCGTAGGCGCTTTCGAACGGCTTGTAGGATTCCTTGGCGAAATCGAGGTAAAGCTCGCCAAGTTTGGTCGCCTCGGCGACAAACCCCTCGTAGGACGACTTCAGGTATTCGCTCTGCACTTCCATGACCTTTTCCAGGCTTTTCGCGCCGACGAGCTTCTCCCAATGGGCGGCGGAGCCTTCGACTGACTTCTTCGAGAAGTCCGCGACCTCGGCCGCAATGGCCTGGGCGCTCTTGGACCATGCTCCAAAGGAGTTCATGGCCAATTCCATGCTGTCTTTGCCGAGCTTGTTGATGTCTTCGGTGGTCATGACGGTCCTTCCGGCGACGCGCGCTGTCTGTTGCTATGGTTAAAATCTTCCGCCCTTTGCCTTGAAAAGGCCTTTTCGGGCGACGATGATACTATAGTGCACTGCACAAAAAATGCAACTCGTTTATGTGCATGGCACAAAAAAGTGTCTTTTCGTTGTGGGTGTAGACACTTGGGCGGCGCATCGGGGACTTAACGCTTTCGCAACAGCGTTCGCCTAGCGTGCTTGACCGTGTCGTTTGTGTAACGATCGGTCCTTAGTCGGGGGCTATGCCTCTCACGTGGACGGGTAGTCGGACCGAGCCGGCGCCGTACTGCGGGGAGCATCGTCCTTAAAGGAGCGAACAGGGGCTGGGCCTCAACCGAGGCCCTACGCGCGTCAGGGACGGGGTGCGTAATGGCAATGATGCGTATGGAAGCCCGCAATGGGCTTCGTTTTGGCGTTATCGGTCTTGCCGCTATCGTTGCGGCGCTCGCCATCACCAGCGATGCTGCCGACGCGCGGCACCATCGGCGTTTGCGCGTGCACTATGTCTCCGAGCACCACGCGGCGCGCGTGCATCATCACGCCAGCGCCGAGGATTATTCGCCGCCATCGGCATCGATCGTGGTCGACGGCAATACCGGGCAGGTATTGCAGGCGTCGAACCCCGACGCGCCGCGCCATCCGGCCTCGCTGACCAAGATCATGACGCTCTATCTGCTGTTCGAGCGCCTCGATGCCGGCAAGATCAAGCTCGACACCTCGCTCAAAATCTCCGCGCACGCCGCCGACCAGGACCCGACCAAGCTCGATCTCAAGCCCGGCCAGACCATCCCGGTGGAAGACGCGATCAAGGGTATCGTGACCCGGTCGGCCAACGATGCCGCCGTGGTCATCGCCGAAAATCTCGGCGGCAGCGAGGACGAGTTCGCCAAGCTGATGACGCAAAAGGCCCATGCGCTGGGTATGAGCCGCACTACCTATGTCAACGCTTCCGGCCTGCCCAGCGACGACCAGATCACCACGGCGCGCGACCAGGCGCTGCTCGGACGCGCCATCCAGGACCGTTTTCCGCGCTATTACAAATATTTCTCGCTGCCGGCCTTCGTCTATCACGGCATCGCCATCCGCAATCACGATCATCTGCTCGGATCGGTCGAAGGCGTCGACGGCATCAAGACCGGATTTACCCGCGCGTCGGGCTTCAATCTCGTCACCTCGGTGCACCGCGACGGACGCTATGTCGTCGCCGTCGTGCTCGGCGGCCACTCCGCATTCCAGCGCGACGCCCATATGCGCGAACTGATCGGCGCGCACATCAAGGAAGCTTCGCTGCAGCGCACGGCGCCGGTCATCGCCGAGCAGCAGGCTGCGCCTCGTGACGAATCGCAGCCGGCCGCCGTCGCCAAGGCGGCGATCGTGTCGCGCGCCGACCCGACGCCGACTGCAACTGTGACGACGCACGCCGCCGCAGGATCGAACGACCCGATCCAACCGCTTCTGGTGAAAACCGTTTCCTACCGGATCGCCCCGGTGCAACCGGCGCCGCTGGCGCCGATGCCGGCACTGGTGGCGGCGCCTGCGCCGCAGCCGGAGGCGCCACGCGTTGTCGTTGCTTCGGCCGACACTGTGCCGCCGGTCACGATCCCTGCGGTCAAGTCCGACCCGATCAAGCCTGAGGCCGCCAAGCCGGACATCGCCAAGCCGGAGGTCGCAACGGCCGCGCCGGCCCACGCCGAGCCCGCCAAAGCCGAGGCAAAGTCCGAACCGCAGATCCACGCCCGCGGCGGCTGGCAGATCCAGATCGGCGCCTATCCCGGCGAAGACGAGGCCAAGCAGCATTTGAGCGCGGCGCAGAGCAAAGTCCACGATAAGCTCGCAGCCGCCGATCCGTTCACCGAGCGCGTGCTCAAGGGCGACAAGGCGCTCTATCGCGCCCGCTTCGCCGGCTTCGATAAAACGACCGCCGACGCGACCTGCAAGCAACTCAAACGCAACGATTTCGATTGCATAACGGTCAAGAACTGAAGATCCCGGCAAACGGGGCGTAAGACGAGTGAGCGTTGTTCAGAGTGCGGAAGCCACGCGAGAGCATCCTTTTGGGAAAGCCTCAGCGATGGCGACGAAGCAGAACGTCCTTGGCCTCATTGACGCGGGCCGCAAGGTACGTCGACCCCCCTTGGTCGGGATGCAGTTTCTTCATCAAGGAACGGTGGGCGCGACTGATGTCTTCCGCGGTCGCTCCGGGCTGAACGCCAAGGATCTGATAAGCTTCCTCTTCAGTCATTTTGCCGCTGGCCGCCGCCCGCGTCCGGCTCCCCGCTGCCGCATCACCTTGCGCGTGCTCACGCCAACCGGGCTGCCGGCGGTCAAGATAAGCTGCAAGTAGATCGCGGCTGTCGCCGTCGATCTCGCCGAGCAAGCCGATCAGTATTGGCGGGTCGAGCGCGTCGAGGCTTGAGCCTTCATGCCGGCCCGCAATAATGCGGCCGCGCATGGCGCCGGAATCGTGATCGAGCTCCATTTCGAGAAATGCGGTGCGGACGCGGGACACCTGGCCGGTGCTCTTCTGGGTGCGCCCGGCGAAGCTCGCCGGCCACAGCGACACCCAGCCGAGCAGGCCGAGGCCGAATGCGCCGACCGGAATGGCGACGCCTATCTCGCCGCGGAACAGGAGAAATGCGGCAAAGATCAGCGCGCCGCAACCACCTAGGTAGCGTATCAGGCGCGCAGCCTGCTTCGGGTCCGCCTTGGAGAAGGCGTTCACGGCCCACAGCAGCAGGATGAGAACGGCGACGCCGAGAAGAAGGGGCATGGCTATTTGAGCTGTTCGAGCAGCCTGACCGCGCCGGCACTGTTGCGCTCTTTGAGATCGGCCAACGCCTTCATCCCGCCGGCCGCGTAGGCCGCGGCTGCCCGCAACAATTCGGCCAATTCGTGGGCGGCGCCGGGGGCAAACCGGCAATAGGCGCCGCGGGTCAGGCGCGCGATCTCGCGAAAAGCCTGCTCGCACACCGGATCGTAGCCTTCCTGGAACATGAAGGCCGGGATATTGCGCAGGCCAAGCTCGCCGGCCCCGGCGCAAAGATCGTCGAGCGTTTCCTCCATGGCGTCGCCGACGAACACCAAGGTGCCGACCTTCGCATTGTCGTTCTCGCGGCGGGCGTGGGCGAGCACCTTGCTGATCTGGGTATGGCCGCCACGGCAATCGATCCGCGACATCAGCGCGCCGAGCCGCGCCGGCTCGGCGACCCACGGCGATGCGCGGCATTCGGCGAGGCCGCGATAATAGACGAGCTGGATATCGAGGCCGCCGACGGCTGAGGCTTCGCGGAACATGTCGGCCTGCAGCCGGCATGCGGTATCCCAGGTCGGCTGCCGGCTCATGGTGGCGTCGAGCGCGAAGATGAGGCGGCCGCGCTTGCCGGCCACGACCGCGGGGCCGAGCGCGTCGACGCGGTTCAAGAAGGCATCGATCTCGGCGCGGGTGGTCGAAGCCGGCGCCGGCGCGTGATCGGAGCGGTCTTTGCTCATCGAGGGACCTTGGCGGCTTTTCGCCACGCCATAAAGTGGCGCTGACCGGCATTGCGCGCAATGGCCCGGATATAGCGCCCTAATCGGCGAGCAGGTCGTGGGTTTCCAGCGGATTTGTGGAAGCCGCGAGCCATTCGGCGCGGGCCGCCATGCGCCGCTTGCCGCGCTCGTCGATCGGCAGCTTGAGCGCATCGATCAGGGCTTTGACCTCGTCGCGCGCCGTCACGTGGGAGACGGTTGGGCGCTGGCCGAGCGTGTCTTCGTTGATGTCGTCGAGCGCCGTAAGCCCACGCGGGAAGAACTCGCGATAGACCATCCGTTCGGCAAATCCGTCGATGGAGCGGAAGCCGAGTTGCCGGGCGAGCTGATTAACCCCCTCCCCGACCAACCGCTTGTTGCGCGATCCCAGTGCCGAGAGCCGGTTGCGGACGATGACCCAGTCGGTCAGGCCGCCGTCGACCAGGCGGCGCTGGCGGCGCGCCTCGCGGACCATTTCGGCATAGTGGCTGACCCCGACCACTTCGAAGGTGGTCGGATCGACCGAGCCGAGCACGTCGAAATCGACGAAACTGTCGTTGAGCGGGGTGATCAGCGTATCGGCCATCGAATGGGCCAGCCGCATCAAATAGGAATCGTTGCCCGGCGTATCGATGACGATGAAGTCGTGGCTCTTCTCAACCGCGCTCACCGCCTCGGCGAAGCCGGCAAATTCCTGCGCCTCGATTTCGTCGAGCCGCAGCCCAAATCCGCGCGCGACGCAATAATGAGCGGGCATTTCGAGCTTGATATGGGCGCGTTCAGCCCAGTCACGGCGGTTCTCGACGTAATGGGTGAAGCTTTTCTGGCGGGAATCCAGGTCGATGGTCGCGACGCGCTGGCCGGCCTGCAGCAACGCGACGGCGACGTGCATCGCCGTGGTCGATTTTCCCGAGCCGCCTTTTTCGTTACCAAGCACGATGACGTGCGCCGATAACGGCATTCCGACGTCAGCCCGCATCAACATGATAACGCGACCCCAAACGCAGCTGTCCTTTACTCGGGCTTGCAACGCTCATGGTCAAGATACAGCATTGCCTTCGCCAAGTTAATCATTAACCACACAGTCCAAGCATGAACACGCCAACTGTGTTCGCGCGGCAACGCCGACGGCGGCTCGATGGCTAAACGACCCACGCGTTCGCAACGTCATCTGCGCGTCATCCGCGCTTTGCCGGCGCTCAAGCGCGCGATCGCGGATTGCCGCGCGCGGCGTTGCAAAATTGCGCTGGTGCCGACCATGGGCGCGCTGCATGCCGGCCACCTCACGCTGGTGCGGGCGGCGCAGCGCCGTGCCGACCGCGTCATCGTGTCGATCTTCGTTAACCCGACCCAGTTCGCGCCGCACGAGGACCTGAAAACCTACCCGCAGACATTTGCCGCCGACATCGCGGCCCTTGCCGCGCTCAAGGCCGATATGGTCTGGGCGCCCTCGGTCGAAACCATGTATCCGGCAGGCTTTGCCACGCGCGTCGTCCCGGAGGGTCCGGCGACCGCCGGCCTGGAAGATGCTTTCCGGCCGCACTTCTTCGCCGGCGTGGCAACAGTCGTCGCTAAGCTCTTGATTCAATGCGAGCCGGACATAGCCATGTTCGGCGAAAAGGATTTCCAGCAGCTCAAGGTCGTGACCCAGCTGGCGCGCGATCTCGATCTCAAAACCCGCATCGTCGGTGCCCCGATCGTGCGCGAAGCCGACGGCCTCGCGCTATCGTCGCGCAATCGTTACCTCTCGCCGGCTGAGCGGGCGAAAGCCCCGGCGCTGCACCGCGTGCTCGGGGAATGCGCCATAGGCATCGCCGCCGGCAAGCCGATCGCCGCCGTTCTCGATCAGGGACGTACGGCGATCACCGCCGCAGGCTTTGCGCTCGACTACCTCGAGGCGCGCCACGGCGAGACACTCGCGCCCATCGCCTCGCCGAAGGCCGGGCCGATCCGCCTCCTTGTCGCAGCGCGGCTCGGCAGCACGCGGCTGATTGACAATGTGGCGGTGTAGATTTCCGTTCGCCTACTTCGCCGCGACCTTCATCGGGTCCTTCACGTTCGCAAACGTCTCAAACTCCGTGTTCCAGAGCTGGCCGTCGATCTTTTCTACCTTGCGAATGTAGATGTTGCTGACGATGTCGCGGGTGTCGGCGTCGATCGAGATCGGGCCGCGCGGGCTCTCCCAGGCCATGCCCTTCATCGCGGCGAGCAAGGCGTCGCCGTCGGCATTGCCGCCGGTTTTCTTCAGCGCCTCATAGATCAGGTGCAGGCCGTCATAGCCGCCGAGCGAAACGAAATCCGGACGGAAGCTGTTGGCCTTCTCGATCGCGGCCGCATAGGTCTTGTTGAGCGCGGAATTGTGGGCGGCGGAATAGACTCCGGCGGTGATCATGCCGAGCATCTGATCGCCCATGTCGTTGAGACTGTCGTCGGTGGTGAGATCGCCCGGGCCGATAATCTTGATGCCGGATTTCGCCAGCCCGCGCTCGGCGAATTGCTTGGCGAAGATCGGCGCCTGCGTGCCGGGGAAATAGATGAACGCGGTGTCCGGCTTGAGGTCGGCGATGCGCTGCAGGAACGGCGCGAAGTCGGGATTGGCGAGCGGCAGCCGGATCGACTCGACGATCTCGCCGCCGACCTGGGTGAACCGGGTCTTGAACGCCGTCTCAGCCTCGATGCCGGGCGCCCAGTCGTTGACCAAGGTGACGACCTTCTTGCTGCCGTTCTTGAACGCCCATTCGCCCATGATCCAGGACTGCGGGCTCAGGATGAAGCCGGCGCGCACGAAGTAAGGCGATTTCGTCGTCGTGATCGAGGCGCCCGAGCTCATCACCAACGTCGCCTTCTTGGCTTCGGTGATGAGCGGCGCGATCGCCAGCGCGGTTGGCGTGATGCCGATGCCGACGATGTCGACCTTATCGTTGACGATCATCTCCTGGATGGTGCGGCGCGCCGTGTCGGCAACGCCGCCGTCGTCGCGCAAGGTGAGCTCGATCTTTCGCCCGGCCACCGTGTCGCCGTGCTGCTGCATATAGAGCTGGATCGCGGCCTTGAGCTGCCGGCCGACGGCGTTGAAACCGGCGCCGGTCATGGGGATGCTCATGCCGATTTTCAGAACCGTATCGGCGGCCACAGCCGGGCGAGCGATAAGGCCGCCGGCAGCGGTGGCGGCGATGCCCTTGAGCACTGTTCTACGCAACATGATGATCTCTCCCATTTTGTTTTCGCCTCCCCCTTGTTGGGGGAGGGATTAGCTCTTCACACCCGTTCGAGATGCGGAATTTGCGGCCGCGCGCCTTGCGCCTTGCCGGTGATCGGCGGCCGCGGCAGGCGCGCCTCGCCGTTTTCCATGACGAAGCTATGTTCGAGCGAATACCACGGCGCCTTGACGTCGGGCGTTCCGGCGCGCGGCTCGTCGTGACGCACATAATTGCCGATGAGATGGCGGGTGACGCCGAACTGCGCGTCGGTTTCGAGGTTCTTGTCCTCGGGATCGTAGAGCTGCGAGACCAGCGTCTTGAAACCCGGCTTGTAGACCAGGAAATGCAGATGCGCCGGCCGCATATTGTGCCGGCCTTGCGCGCGCAACAATTCGCCGACCGGGCCGTCGACCGGGATCGGATAGCCGGCCGGCTTGACGCTGCGGAAGCTGATGCGGCCGTCGGCATCGGTGGTGAACTGGCCGCGCAGGTTCATGTCGGCCTGGACCGGATCCTGGTTCTCGTAAAAACCTTCCGGCGATGATTGCCAGATATCGACCAGGGCGCCCGGGATCGGTTTGCCGTTGACGTCATGGAAGGTCGCATCGACGAACAACACCGGCCCTGGCGTCGGCGAGCGCACGATGGAATCGCCGTTCTTGGTCTTGGGCGAATTCATGCGCCAGAACGGCCCGAGCAAATTGGCGTCGGTTTCGGTCTGGCCGCGATTGCCGTTGTTGAGCAGGCAGATCAGGCTCGAGAAACCGAGCGAGCCGGACATCAGCACTGCTTCGTTGTGGGTCTCGTTGGTGTGCTTGCCAAGCGCGACGATGTAACCGACGGCGGCCTGGAACTCCTGCTCGGTCAATTTCACTTCGCGGGCAAAATCGTGCAGGTGGCGGACGAAGGCCGACATGATCTCGCGAAAGCGCGGATTTTTGGCGCGCGCAAGCTCGCTCAGCACCGCCGGGGTGATGTCTTTTTCGCTTTCGATGATCATGTCTTGCTCCGCAGGCCTTGGGGCATGATCCCGAAAAGTGGAAACCGGTTTTCGGATAAGATCATGCCCGAATAAAAACTTTAGGCGGCGGACTTTACGTGATCGCTCCCGGCTGCGCTATGCGGCAAGCGGTGCGGGATCATGCCCACTTAAGCTCACATCAAGCCCAGCTCGCGCAGCTCGCGGCGCAACTTTTCCGGCATCGCCGCCGCGCCGGGCGCCGCTTTGTCGAGGTCGCGCGGAGCGTCTTTCACGTCGAGGTAACGCCAGCCCTGGAAAGCGCGGAACGGGCGCGGCGCCACCAGCACGACCTTGGGATCGAGCACGACGCCGCAGCGGCCGATGCCGTTCTTGTCGCGAAACGGCCGAATGGCGCGGATGCGCTGGCGGCACATGATCTCGCCGCGGATCACCCAGTAGAGCGAGCCGCCGTCGGTGAGCTCGTCAGCACGCTTGGGCACCATGCGGGTGCGGTGGATGTGCTCGGGCTTTTCGCCGCGTTTGCGCTTGTCCTTGAGCTTCTGCTTGATCCAGTCCTCGAGATCGCGGACTGAATCGGCGCCGACGCAGAGCTTGATGAGATTGAGAGCCATTGTGTCCTAGTTTATCGCGGCTCGGACGGTTCGATCACCATGATCTCCGCGCCTTCCACAACTTGCTGACCGGCGCCGACCGGAACTTGCATGACCGTACCGGCAAACGGCGCGCGCAGCGTGTGCTCCATCTTCATCGCCTCAATCACGGCAAGACGTTGGCCGGCGGCCACGCGATCGCCGACCCCGACGTCAACCTCCAGAACCCTGCCATGCATCGGCGCCTTGATGACGCCATCGCCGGCACCGGCCTCCGCAGTCGCGGTGGCAAAATCCTTGATGCGCACGCGGGTTTGCCGGCCGTGGCGCAAGACATAAGCCTCGTCATCGGCCTCGAATACCCGCGCGTCGGTTGCAGGCGCTGCTCCCTCGATGGCGACGCGCATTCCGTCTGCGCCATAGCTGACCGTCGCGACTTCGCCTTCGCCATCGATGACGATAGGCACGGCGTGCAAGCGTGTTCCGCCGAGTTGAAAACCGTCGCTGGCCGCCCACGGCGAGGTTGCTTCGGCCGGCTCGTCAGCCGATGCGTCGCCGTCCGAAAATTCGCCTCGGGCTTTGCGCTTGAGCAATTGTTCGACGCCGAGCGCCGCGGCGGCAAAGTCGGCTTTGTGCGGTACCGCTCCAAGCGCGGCGAGGTTGCGGTCGATGAAGCCAGTATCGACCTTGCCCTGACGGAATTCGCTCGCTCGGGTGAGAGCGGCGAGAAAGGCTACGTTGCATTTCGGTCCGGCGATCACTGTGCAATCGAGCGCGGCCGCCAGCCGGTCCAGCGCCGCCTCGCGCGTCGGCGCGTGCGCGATGAGCTTGGCGATCATCGCATCGTAATACGGCGTGACCTCACCGCCCGCCTCGAAACCTGAGTCGACGCGGATGTCGGCCGGCAATTCCATCGCCACGATCCGGCCGGTCGACGGCAAGAAGCCGCCTTCTGGATCCTCGGCATAGAGGCGCGCCTCGATGGCGTGGCCGTCGAAGCGGATTTTTGACTGCTCGAGCGGCAGCTTCTCGCCTGCAGCGATCCGGAATTGCCATTCCACCAGGTCAAGCGCCGTGACCGCCTCGGTCACCGGATGCTCGACCTGGAGCCGCGTGTTCATCTCGATGAACCAGAACGCGTCGGCGCGCAGCCCTTTGGTGCCGTCGGCAATGAACTCGACCGTGCCGGCACCAACATAACCGACCGCTCGCGCCGCCTCGACGGCGGCGGCCCCCATCTGCGCGCGCAGCTCCGCCGTCATGCCGGGCGCCGGCGCTTCCTCGACCACCTTCTGGTGGCGCCGCTGCAGCGAGCAGTCGCGCTCGCCGAGGTGAATGGCATTGCCATAGCCGTCGGCGAAGACCTGGATTTCGATGTGGCGCGGCGCGGCGACGTATTTCTCGAGCAGGACCCGGCTCGAGCCGAACGCCGATTCCGCCTCGCGAATGGCGCCTTCCAACGCCGCCTCGAATTCGGCGTGCTTGTCGACGCGGCGCAGCCCGCGGCCGCCGCCGCCGGCCGCCGGCTTGATCAGCACCGGATAGCCGATTTCGTAGGCCTTCTCTTTGAGGAATTTCGCGTCCTGCCGTTCGCCGTGATAGCCCGGCACCACCGGGACGCCCGCTTTTTCCATCAGCGTCTTGGCGCGATCCTTCACGCCCATGGCGCGCATGGCCGCGGCCGGCGGCCCGACAAAAGCAATGCCGGCTTGGTCGCAGGCATCGACGAAGTCGGCATTCTCGGAGAGAAATCCGTAGCCCGGATGCACGCATTCGGCGGCGGCCTTCTTCGCCACCTCGATGATGCGCTCGATGGCGAGATAGCTGTCGCGCGCTGGCGCCGGGCCGATGCAATAGGCCTCGTCGCATGATCGCACGTGCAGCGCGTGGGCGTCGGCTTCCGAATAGACCGCGATGGTGCGCAGGCCGAGGCGCTTGGCCGTGCGCGCGATGCGGCAGGCGATCTCGCCGCGATTGGCGATCAGAACGGAGCGGAACATGGCGGCTGGACTTTAGCGGCCGCGGGCCGCCGCGTCAGCGGCCGCGGGCCGCCGCGTCGGCGGCAGCGTGCCGCGGCGTCAGCGGACATTTGCCGAGCTTACTGCCGCGACCCGAACGGGGTGAGCGCCCCGGCTCCGCCGGTGACAAAATTCGCCGCCGGTGCGGGGGCCGTCGCTGCCGCCTGCGCAGGCGGCGCCGGAGGAGCCGGCGTCCACACCGGGTCCGGTTGCTCGACCACGGCCGCCGGCGCGGCGGCCACGGCGGGAGCTTGCGCTGGCGGATGGGCGGCCTGCTTGCGCGATTTCTTCGACGGCGGCGCCGATGTGGTTGCGGCAACCGACGCCGGCGGATTTGGGCTGGTCGCAGAAGCTGCCGCTCCCGCAGGTGTGGATTTGGTGCCGGGCTCCGGAGTCATGATGCTCACCGGCGGAATCGATGCCGCCGTGGGGAAGTCGATGTTGACCATCTTGCGCTGGCCCGGCGCGCCCGGCTGATACGTTGGCTGATTCTGCGTCGCGGCGTCGGCGACCGGTCCCGGGCCATCGGGCTGCTGCGCCCAGGCGGTCAAATAACGATCGAGATAGCGATCAAGCGTATGTCCGCTCAAATTGGCGCGCACGCGGCTCGCATCGGCAAGCACGTCGAGCGCCTTGCAATTCTGGCTGGTGCAGCCGTCGCGCACCGCAAGCGCATGCGCGACGAAACCATATGAATCGCTCTCAAGCGAATGCCGCAGTGGCAGCAATATGCCGTCGATATCGCCGCCGCCGTGTTTGACATAGGCAGCCATGTCCGAAAACAGTTCGAGCCGCGCCGCCGCATAGGACGTGGCGGCGGCCACGGTTGCAGGAGAAGCGAACAAGACCTTTTCACAGGCCTCGTCGACGTCCTCACCGGCGACCGCATCGAGACATGCTAGCGCCGAGCCCGGCGCCAGGGTGCGTGCGGTAAGTTCCTGCGCGCGCAATTCGAGCGCCCGGCGGTCGGCGCCATGATCCTGCGCCACCGGACTGCCGAGCAGCGCCCATAGCATCGAGACGCCGACTAGCGCGCCGAGCGCGACGACTCCGGCCCGCGCCGCGCTCGTCCGCAGCCCGGTAAACGCGACCGCACAGATGGTGACGAGCACTGCCGTGGATCCCGCCGCGATCCACAAGCGCAGCACCGAGCTTGCCATCTCGGAATCGACGCCGACCATCAACCCACCCTACGAAACGGACGCAGACGCTGCGCGCCACAAAGTATGACGCAGTGATGCCGGAGACTCCAGTCCTCCACCGGTTCCGCTTAAGGCGAACCCGCGGCACGACCAAGGCGCATTATTCCCGCGGCGCCGGAACCGACGTTCGAATGGATTATCGCAACCGCGATCAGTGCTCGACTTCGAGCTGACTTTCCTTGGCGACGCGCTCGAACGCCTCGCCGGGATTCTTGATGCGATATTGATAGTCGTCACCGTCGGACGGCAGCAGCCGGACGACCTGGTAGCTTCCGCTCGCGCCCGGGCGGCTGATCGGGCTCGACGTGTAGAACACGGTCTGGCCGACGCGGTATTTATGCGACCGCAATGCCGAAGGCGCTCGCGCCACCACTTCGGCGACGGTCACCGTCGTCATATTGACGATGCTGGACACTTGCGGCTTGCGCACCGCCTGCCGCGCCGAAGACTTCCGAACCGGGGCCTTACGCACTGCCGAACGCGCACTCGCCTTTCCCGGCCGAGCCTTTTTGACTGAACGCTTATTCATGAAACAACTATAGCATCTCAAATAATGCCCGAGCAAAACATATCGTGCTCAGCAATGCAGTTTGCGAGGGGCACTTAAGCGTTATGATTAAGATGGAAAAATCCCATAATATTCAATTCGATATGCCGAAATCTTGGAGCAGATTCCAAGGACCATAAAGGCTACGCCTGACGCTGCCAGCGGCCCTTGTCGTCGGCCTGCCAATAGGTAACCTCAAAGCCTGCGGATTTGGCCTCGCTCCAGCGCGCGCGGGCCGTCTCGACGGCCTCCGGATCTTCACCGTCGAACAGTAAGACCAGGCGCTGGTAGGCTGCGGCATCGCCCGGCATACCGGCGCCCTCGACCAGGAAGCGCACGCCGGCGCCGTTCGGATTGTCGTCATTGACGGTCAGCAGGATCGGCTGCTCGGCCGCCTCGGCCTCGCGCCACGTGCCATGGGGCAGAAAGGCGTCGTCGCGCCAAGTCCACAAATGCGCGTCGAGCCCGTCAATGCGCTCGTCCGAGGAACCCTGAACCACCACGCGCCAGCCGCGCTCCAGCGATTTTTGCAAGAGCGACGGCAGCACCTGCTCGAGCGTCTGGCCTTTGAGATGGTAGAATAGAACTTCGGTCATCGGCCGGGCTGCAATCTCAGCGTTCGTAATAATCTTCGACCAGCCGGTCGAGCAGCCGGACGCCCCAGCCCGAGGCCCAGCTCTTGTTGATATCGGTCTGCGGCGAGCTCATCCCTGTGCCGGCGATGTCGAGATGCACCCATGGTGTCTTGTCGACGAACCGCTGCAGCAATTGCGCCGCCGTGATCGCACCGCCCCAGCGGCCGCCGGTATTCTTCATGTCGGCAAATTTGGAATCGATCATCTTGTCGTATTCGGGCCCGAGCGGCATGCGCCAGACCCGCTCGCCGGTCGCCTCGCCGGCCTTGTTCAAACGCTCGACCAGCTTGTCGTCGTTGGAGAACATGCCGGCATATTCCTGACCGAGCGCGACGATGATGGCGCCGGTCAGCGTCGCCAGATTGATCATAAAGCGCGGTTTGAAACGCTTGTTGACGTAGTGCAGCACGTCGGCGAGCACCAAACGACCCTCGGCGTCGGTATTGATGACCTCGATGGTTTGCCCCGACATGGTCTTGACGATGTCGCCGGGCCGCTGCGCCTTGCCGTCGGGCATGTTCTCGACCAGGCCGATGGCGCCGACCGCGTTGACCTTGGCCTTGCGCGCGGCGAGCGCATGCATGAGGCCGACCACACAGGCGGCGCCGGCCATGTCGCCCTTCATGTCCTCCATGCCCGCCGCCGGCTTGATCGATATGCCGCCGGAATCGAAACACACGCCCTTGCCGATGAAGGCCACCGGAGCTGTGCCGCGCTTGCCGCCGTTCCAGCGCATGACGACGACTTTCGATTCATGGACCGAGCCCTGGCCGACGCCGAGCAGCGCGCCCATGCCGAGCTTCTTCATCGCCGCGACGTCGAGCACCTCGACGCCGACGCCGAGCTTTGCCAGGCTCGAAGCGCGGCGGGCGAATTCGGCGGGATAGAGCACGTTGGCCGGTTCGTTGACGAGATCGCGCGCCATGACGACACCATCGGCGATCGCCATCGCCTCGGCCCAGGCCTTTTCCGCCGCCGCCGGATTGGCGCAGGCGAAATTCACCTCGACCTTTTTCGGTCGCTCGTCGTCGTCTTTGCGCTTGGTCTTGTAGCGGTCGAACGTATAGGCGCGCAGCCGGGCTCCCAGCACCAGGTCGGCGACTTGATCGCCCTTGAGCGCGCCCGAGGCGAACTCGGCAAAGATCGTCGCCTCCGCGGCCACCGCCGGCACCTTGCCCATGGCAATGCCGCCGAGCTTGACCACGTCCTTGCGTTTGAGCTCGCTGTCC
>JBEKKM010000088.1:0-26998 GCA_050010715.1 Xanthobacteraceae bacterium
GCGGATGAGCTTTTCGATATCGCGCAGAAACGCCATTTCCTCGGCGTCGCACAGCGAGATGGCGATGCCGTCGGCGCCGGCGCGGGCGGTACGGCCGATGCGGTGCACGTAAGTCTCCGCCACGTTCGGCAGATCGAAATTCACCACATGGCTGATGCCGTCGACGTCGATGCCGCGCGCGGCGATATCGGTGGCGACCAGCGTCCTGACCTCGCCCTTGCGAAACGCCGCCAGCACGCGCTCGCGCTGGCCTTGCGATTTGTTGCCGTGGATCGCCTCGGCGGCGATGCCGGCCCGCACCAGGCTGCGCACGACCTTGTCGGCGCCGTGCTTTGTCCTGGTGAAGACCAGCGCGCGGTCGATCGTCTCTTGGCGCAACACATCGATCAGGATCGCGGCCTTGGCCGCGCGATCGACGCGAATGACGCGCTGCTCGACCTTTTCGACCGTCGTAGCGGCCGGTATTACCGAAACCTTGGCCGGGTCGCGCAGCATCTGCGCGGCGAGCTCGGCGATGGCGCGCGGCATGGTCGCGGAGAACATCAGCGTCTGCCGCTCTCCCGGCAGTTTTGCGACGATTTTACGGATGTCTTGGATAAAGCCCATGTCGAGCATGCGGTCGGCTTCGTCGAGCACGAAAAACTCTACGTCACTGAGACGTAGCGCATTGCTTTGCACGAGATCGAGCAGCCGGCCCGGCGTGGCGACAAGGATGTCGACGCCGTTGAGCAGCGAGCGGACCTGCGCGCCCATCGATACGCCGCCGATGGCGAGCGCCGACCGCAGATGCAGGTGGCGCCCATAGGCGCGGAAGCTGTCGAGGATCTGGCCGGACAATTCGCGCGTCGGACTGAGCACCAGGACGCGGCAGCTCTTGCGCACCGGTGGCCGCGGCGAGGCTGCGAGCTGATGCAGGATCGGCAGCGCGAAGGCCGCGGTCTTGCCGGTTCCGGTCTGGGCAATGCCGATCACGTCGCGCCCCGACATCAGGAGCGGGATGGTCTGGGCCTGGATCGGGGTTGGCGTGAGGTACTTTTCCTCGGCGAGGGCACGGGTGATTGGGTCGTCGAGATTGAAGTCAGCAAAGGAGGTCAATGAAGAAACTCTCTGGTATACGCGCTTGCACGGCCGCCACGCCATTGCGCCGCGACCGCTTTTGCGGGTGAAAACAAGACACCCCGCGCGATCTGGGTTGTCAGTGAACTGATAAAGAGCGAGCCAGAAGCCGTCTTAAACACAAAGCGTTTAACGGGGTCCCGTACACGCGGCTCGCCGCCGGCCTATAAGACCACGTACATCATATGGACTAAAGATGTGTTCGTTTCAAGGCCCGCAGTAACGGGTCACCGTCACCGGTTAACCATTGCGCCCCTTCTCGGCCGCCTCTTTGGCCAAGCGAAGCGCCTTCAATTGCGCCATTCTTTCGCGAATCACTTTGCCGCTGGCCTGATATTCCGTCATGGCCTTGGCGCCTTCCTTGGCGCGCTCTTCCTTCTTGAAACTCGCCTCGGCGCGGGCGCGAGCCTCGCTGGACCGGGCATCGCTGGCTTTGGTGGCCAATATCCTCTCCTGGGTTGCGAATCGGCGCAATGATTATCTGTGAGCGCCGCCAATCAATGCAAACTGAATCGACGGATATATAGGCATTGATCTTGGAAAGATAAGCCCATCGACCTTACCAGCCGGCGCGCAGGCAAAGCGGGTCGGTGCGATTCATCGTGAAAATTTCTTGTATTTGATCCGATGCGGGATGATCGTGTCGGTCCCCAGCCGCCGCATCTTGTCCTTCTCGTAGTCCTGGAAATTGCCCTCGAACCATTCGACGTGGCTGTCGCCCTCGAAAGACAGAATGTGGGTGGCGATGCGGTCGAGGAACCAGCGGTCGTGGCTGATGATGACGGCGCAGCCGGCGAAATCCTCCAGCGCCTCTTCCAATGCGCGCAGCGTGTCGACGTCGAGATCGTTGGTCGGCTCGTCGAGCAACAGCACGTTGGCGCCGGATTTGAGCATTTTTGCCAGATGCACGCGGTTGCGCTCGCCGCCGGACAGCGAGGCGACCTTCTTCTGCTGGTCGGCGCCTTTGAAGTTGAAGGCCGAGCAATAGGCGCGCGAATTAACCTCGCGCTTGCCGAGCATGAGCTGGTCGAGGCCGCCGGAAATTTCTTCCCATACGTTCTTCTTACCGTCCAGCGAGTCGCGCGACTGGTCGACATAGCCGAGATGCACCGACTCGCCGATCTTGATGGTGCCGCTGTCGGGCTTCTCCTGCCCCGTGATCATGCGGAACAACGTGGTCTTGCCGGCGCCGTTCGGCCCGATGATGCCGACGATGCCGCCCGGCGGCAGCTTGAAGGTGAGATCGTCGATCAAGAGATTATTGCCAAAACCTTTGCGCAGATGATCGAAATCGACCACGTTCTGGCCGAGCCGCTCGGCGACCGGGATGACGATCTGGGCGGTCTGGGTCTGCTTCTCGCCGGCCTTGCGCAACAGCTCTTCGTAGCGCTCGTAGCGCGCCTTGGATTTGGCCTGCCGGGCGCGCGGCGATGACGCAATCCATTCCTGCTCGCGCGCCAGCGTCCGTTGATGCGCCTCATCTTCGCGGCCTTCCTGCTCGAGCCGCTTCTGCTTCTGCACCAGCCATGACGAGTAGTTGCCTTCGTATGGGATGCCGCGGCCGCGATCGAGCTCGAGGATCCAGCTGGTGACATTGTCGAGGAAGTAGCGGTCGTGGGTGACGATGAGAATGGCGCCCGGATAGTTGCGCAAATGGCCCTCGAGCCACGACACCGATTCGGCGTCGAGATGATTGGTAGGCTCGTCGAGCAGCAGCAGCTCGGGCTGCTCCAGAAGGAGCCGGCATAGCGCCACCCGGCGCCGCTCGCCGCCGGAGAGTTTTGCCACCACAGCGTCGTCGGCTGGGCAGCGCAGCGCGTCCATTGCCTGATCGACCTTGGAATCGAGATCCCACAGCCCCTTGGCTTCGATCTGGTCCTGCAGCTTGGTCATCTCGTCGGCGGTCTCGTCGGAATAGTTGGTCGCCAGCTCGTTGTAGCGATCGACGATCGCCTTCTGCGGCGCGACGCCCTCCATGACGTTCTCGCGCACCGACTTGTCGGCATCGAGCTGCGGTTCCTGGGCCAGGTAGCCGACCCGGGAGCCCTCGGCGACCCAGGCCTCGCCGGTATATTCGGTGTCGAGGCCGGCCATGATGCGCAACAGCGTCGACTTGCCGGAACCGTTGACGCCGAGCACGCCGATCTTGGCGTCGGGGTAGAACGACAGGTTGATGTTCTCCAAAATCTTCCGGTTGCCCGGGTAGATCTTGGACAAACCCTCCATGTGATAGACGAATTGACGGGCCATAAGCGCCCTGCCCTCTTGCTCGGCGCCGCCACAAAGGCGCTCATTTCGGGGAAATCTGGCGCTGATGTAGCGACCTGACGGGCCGTCGGCAAGGACCGTCTCTGCGACCGAGCCCGCGTCAGCGGGCCTCGCTGGCGGCGGGCCTGCCACGCCCGGTTTCCGCGCTCGCATTAAAGCTTCATAAGCCCTGGGTCACAAAAGGAACTTCGCCCTGCCGAAATCACGACAAATTTTAATGATTTCTGCGCGACACTAGCTATGTCAAACGTGCGTTTGAAATTGGAACTGGCGTTTAACTCTAAGGGTTAACATAAGGTTCCTGCGGGCAAGCGATCGAGCGGTGGCGACTTGCCAAGAAGGGCCATCGCAAGGCTTACGGGAGCGGTTCATGTGGCGTGATCTGTCCAATGCTTTGCGCGAGGTCTGGCGCGCTTCGGGCGAGCCTTCCAGCGCCTACCGGCCGGACCTGCATTACATGCGCGGCCCCGGCCCGAAATGGCACGCCAAGTATGACGGCCTCCTGACCCATACCTCGCCGCCCACCGCGCCGGCCCTGCACGAGACCGCCGACAGTCACGCCTAGGGGCTGCTTCTTTTCGCGGCCGGCATGCTCTAGAACCACCTCCGGGTTCTTACACGGGGTGGAAGCGTCATGGCGGTTCGCTGCGCAATTCTCGACGATTATCAGAACGTGGTGCTCAAGGTCACCGACTGGTCGAAGGTCAAGGGCGACGTCGACATCAAGGTCTTCAATGAGCATCTCGGCGGACCCGATAACGTCATCGCCGCGCTCAAGGGTTTCCAAATCGTCGTTGCCATGCGCGAGCGCACCGGCTTTCCGCGCAAGGTGATCGAGGCGCTGCCGGACTTGAAGCTTCTCATCACCACCGGAATGCGCAACGCCTCGATCGACACCGAGGCCGCCAAGGAACGCGGCGTCACGGTGTGCGGCACCGGGTCGTTCGGCAGCCCTACCTCCGGCATAGCGATCGGGCTGATGCTCGAGCTCACCCGCCATATCGGTTACGAGAACGCGCGCATGCATGCCGGCGCGACCTGGCAAAGCACCATCGGCCCCGACCTCGAAGGCCTGACGCTCGGCATCCTCGGCCTCGGCAAGCTCGGCACCCGCACCGCCAATATCGCCAAGGCGTTCGGCATGAAGGTCATCGCCTGGAGCCAGAATTTGACGGCGGAAAAAACGCAGGAAACCGGCGTGACCTATGTCGGCAAAGACGATCTGTTCCGCCAGTCCGACTTCATCACCATCCACGTGGTGCTGTCGCAGCGCACCCGCGGCATTATCGGCGCTAACGAGCTCGGGCTGATGAAGCCGACGGCATTTCTCATTAACACCTCGCGCGGCCCGATCGTCGATGAGGCGGCGCTGCTCGCGGCATTGCGCGACAAGAAGATCGCCGGAGCCGGCCTCGACACGTTCGACGTCGAGCCGCTGTCGGTCGATCATCCGTTGCGCAAGATGGACAATGTCGTGCTCACGCCGCATCTCGGCTACGTCTCCGAGCAGAATTACAAGCACTACTTCGCCGGCGTGGTCGAAGACATCCGCGGCTTCCTCGACGGCAAGCCGGTGCGGGTGATGACATGAGCGCCGACACGCTCATCGATTTCTACTGCCATGTCTCGCCGGCGCGCTTTCTGGACGAGATGAACAAGGTGGCGCCGAAACTCGGCAATATCGCCGCGCGGCTGCGCGGCGTGCGCAAGATCCACGATCTCGATGCGCGCTTCAAAGAGATGGACGAGTTCGGCGATTACCGGCAAGTGATTTCGCTGCCCAATCCGCCGATCGAGGATTTCGCCACGCCCGGCCAGGGGCTCACGCTGGCGCGCATCGCCAATGATGCCATGGCGGAGCTTTGCCAAAAGCATCCCGACCGCTTCGCCGGCTTCGTCGCTGCGCTCTCCCTCACCGACGTCATGGGTTCAGTCGAGGAGGCCAAGCGCGCCGTCAACCAGCTCGGCTCAGCCGGCGTGCAGATTTTCACGCCGCTCGCCGGCCGGCCGCTGGACGAGCCGGTGTTCGAGCCGTTGTTCGCCTGCATGGCGCAGCTCGACAGGCCGATCTGGCTGCATCCCGCGCGCACCGCGGCGATGCCCGATTACGCCGCAGAGCAGAAATCGCGCTTCGAAATGTGGTGGTGCTTCGGCTGGCCCTACGACACATCGGTCGCCATGGTGCGGCTCGCCTTCTGCGGCCTGTTCGACCGCTATCCGAATCTGAAGATCATCACCCACCATCTCGGCGGCATGATCCCGTTCTACGACGGCCGCATCGGCCCCGGCCTCGACGTGCTCGGCCAGCGCACGATCGACGAGGATTATTCAAAAATCCTGCCGTCGCTGCAGCGGCCGCATCTCGACTACATGCATGACTTCTACGCCGACACCGCGATGTTCGGCGGCGGGGTGCACGCGCTGCGCTGCGGGTTCGACTTCTTCGGCGCCGACAAGGTAGTGTTCGCCACCGACACCCCGCTTGGCCCGATCAAGCCGGCGATCGAGGCGCTCAAGGCGCTCGGCATGTCCGATAGCGACAAACGCAAGGTTTTCTCAGGCAATGCCGAGAAACTACTGAAAAAGAAGGTGAGCTGAGCGGCGCCGCTACCTTGCCGTGACCCTGACGCTGTGAAAGGATGCGCGGCCGTCCACCGACCGGTTATCCGGGGAATGTCGGTTCAATCCTCAAGCTCCAATTTTATCGAGTGCCTTTATGAACATCCATCTTGGAGCAGCGAAAAAATCGCTCCCAATCGCGTCCGCAAACCAGCAGCCGGATCGAATGGACACCGGCAGCGAGCGCGATCCGGACAAAATATTGACGGCACCGAACGTTCTGATGGTGTTTCCGAAGTTCAATTCTCATTCATTCTGGAACCTTCAGGAGGTATGCGACATCGCCGGTGTGCGCTGTCCCGCGCCGCCACTTGGCCTGATCACCGTGGCGGCACTGCTGCCACCAGCCTGGAATATTCGGCTGGTCAATCGGAACGCCGAGGAGCTGAGCGACGCCGATCTCGACTGGGCCGACATGGTCATGACTGGCGGAATGTTTCCACAACAGGCGGACACGTTTGTGTTGATCAAACTTTGCCATTCCCGTGGCAAGCCGGTGGTCGTCGGCGGTCCCGCCCCCACGTCCAGCCCGCAGATCTATGGTGAGGCGGATTTTCTTGTCCTAGGCGAAGCCGAAGGAGTCATCGATCAGTTCATCGAGGCGTGGTCTTCCGGTTCCAAAAAAGGCGTGTTCGAAGCGGAAAAGTTTCAAGTCGATGTCAGCAAGAGCCCCATCCCACGTTTCGACCTGCTCAAGCGCGAGCAATACATTTATATCGGCGTTCAGTTTTCGCGCGGCTGTCCGTTCAACTGCGAATTCTGCGACATTATCGAGCTTTATGGGCGGGTACCGCGGGCAAAGACGAACGAACAGATGCTCGCCGAACTCGACACGCTGTACCGAATGGGTCACCGCGGTCACGTCGACTTCGTCGACGACAACCTGATCGGAAACAAAAAGGCACTCAAGCGCTTCCTGCCCGAACTGCACCGCTGGCAACTAGAGCGAAATTATCCGTTCAAGTTCTCGACCGAAGCTTCGATGAATCTGACGGATGACACCCAGCTCTTGAAGATGATGCGGGACGCGAATTTCTTCGCCCTGTTCGTCGGTATCGAAAGTCCCAATACGGAAACGCTCATCGCCACCCAGAAGAAGCAAAACACCAGGCGCAGCCTTGCCGATAGCGTGCACAAAATCTACCGAGCCGGCATGTTCGTTACCGCGGGCTTCATTGTCGGTTTTGATACCGAAAAGGATAGCGTCGCCAACGACATGATCGAATGCATCGAGGCGACGGGCATCCCGGTATGCATGGTGGTATTGATGACCGCGTTGCCAAACACCCAGCTGACGCGCCGCCTGGAGAAGGAGGGCCGCTTGACGCCGGCGCTATTGGATACCACGGGTGATCCGCTCAATGGCGGCTTGAATTTTGTCACGTTGAGGCCACGTCGCGACATACTGCGAGATTACAAGGCTGTGTTGCAAAGTATTTACCAGCCAGACGCCTTTTTTGAGCGCGTTAAGTTCGTTGGCCGCACACTCGACTGTCCCAAGCACTTGATCATGTCGACATTCAAGGGATTTCTGCAGGACTGGACCATATTTTTCCGTGTGATGTGGCGCATGACGGTTAAGCGGCCGGAACTTAGGCGTCATTTCTGGCGCACTCTTTTTGACTGTGTGCGCCACAATCCCGGCGCGTTCAAATCGGTGATTACGCTCATGACCTTTTACTTACATCTCACTGGTTTCATGAATTCCCGGGCAAAGGCTTGGGCCGTCATATCGGGTTGATCGGCAGCGAGTTTTCTCGCAACCCGGCGTGCTCGTTTTCCGTCGGCGTGAGATTGAAACAATAAACGGCACGCGCTGCGATGACTGGACGCCTCGCTTTCGCGGGGCATGACATCATCCCTGATTGTTACCGCAGTAGTAGCTCGCGGTGCCCTGAGCCACGATGGCTCCGGAGCCGTCGAGAGCGTGCACCCATCCGCCCATGTTGCTGAACATGTCGCCCCTCTGCAGGGTATAAGAGATGGACGTGCCGGTCACTCTGACTTCGTAACCCGTCGCGGCCGAGTTGATCCTCGCTTCATAGGCAACCGCTCCCGGATAGGCGTCCCACGACAGGGTCATGACGGTTCCCGGGTAGACGGGATTGGGCGGCGCAAAACCGGCGTTCTGCATAGTGTCGGGCGCGGGCGGCGCCGGTGACGGATTGTAGAAGACGAGGTCGCCGCCTTTTCCGTTCGGGCCGCGGGTCACGCCGGCGAGATGCGCGTTGTCGGTGCCGGCGATCTGGTCGGCCGGCACCCCCGTCGCCGTCCAGGTCTTGCCATCCCACGTGAAGATCTCGCCCATCGCGATCCCGGCATATCGCGCAACGGAAGCCGTCGCGAGCACCGTGCCGTCGCCGAGCGCGGCGATGCTGGTCAGCGCCGAGCCCGGATTGCCATGCGCCTCCCAGCCGGAACCAGTCCAGCGCTGGGCATTGCCGTTGACGTCGATGCTCCAGACCAGATTGCTGCTTCCGACCGAGACCTGTTTGGCTTGCCCGGGCATCGTATCCCACGACGTACCGTTGAAACGCAGCAGCGCGTTATTGCCATCGGTACCCCACACGGTGCCGTCGGGAGCGCCCGAGATGGTGGCGAGCACCGCGCCGCCCATGTCCTGCCATACCGCGCCGGGCCAGGATCCCATCACTTGCAAGCGATCCGCCCAATGGCTGAACCACAGGGCGCTGGCGTTGCGGCTGGCGAGGTCGGTGAGGTTGCTGAATGTCACCGGCATCGGCAGCCATTGCGCGAAACCGTTGAACCGCAGCACGCCGGCTTGGGTGCCGAGCGACGTGTTGCGCCCGTACACGGCGCCGTCCGATCCGCACCTGATCCAAGTAGGCGAGCCATCGGCCTGCGCCATCCAGACCTGGCCATTCCAGTGATGGAGCTTCGAATTGTTGTCGACGGCCCAGATGTCGTACGGCTCGACAACCGTAAACGACTGCAACGTCACGCCGGCCGGCGGCTTCACCGCGAGCCCCCATTGCCCTTGGCTGTTGAAGCGATAGAGGCCCGGAGCCGAGGCTGCCGTATCGGCAAGATTACCCCAGACGGAATTATCGAGCCCGATCGAGATGGCGCTGAAGCCGGGCCCGCCCGAATCCTTCCATGTGCTGCCATCCCAGAACAGTGCCGACAATTTCGGCGGCTTCGGCGAATAGTCGGCCGTCGTTGCCCACAGCGCATAACCGCCCTTTGCCGGATCCGTTGCCGCAAACGATGTGAGCTCCACGCTCGGCGCCGGAATCGTGCCGGTCTTGCCCGCGGAATCGGTCCAGGTGATGCCTCCGGCATAGACCCAGAGCGGGCCCGCCGGTCCGCCCACCGCGAGGCGTTGAGCGGAGGTGCTGGACGATTGCACCGGCGAGGACGCGAGCACGCAGGCTTTGCCGTTGGCGTCGATGCCCCAGACCTGAGCGGCCGAAGCGCAACTCACCGCCATCATCTTGCGATTGGTATTGGGCTGCCAGCGGCCGTTTGCGGCATAGCACTGGGCCAAGCCGGCGCTCGCGTCGATCGACCACAGCGTTCCATCGTTGCCCATTTGGGCCATGCTCAAAACCATCGCAACTCCTCTCTTCGCGCTGCCAGCAGCCGAAGTGGAGCGAGACGGCGTGCCCAAGGCGGAAGTTTATTGGTCCAATCCGGCCGCATAGTCGCGAAGGAAGGTCCGTCGTGCAAGCTGAGATTGTCGGCGCGGAATTTGCGTCAACGCGGAATGTTTTTGCTCAGGCTGAAGCCGCCACTTCCGGTGGCGTAAACGCGCGTACAGCCGGCAAAGCTTCGGTCCACAGCTCGATCTCGACCATGTTGGTGCCGGTTGACGGCCCCTGGCTGAGCTTCGACGTGCCGCGATCGTGGGTGAGCACATTGGCGTTGCCGTGCGCGCAAAGCGCGCCGTCCTCGGCGCCGGCTGGATCATACCAGGCGCCGCACGACAGCTTGGCGACGCCGGGCGACACCGTGTCGGTCAACTGCGCGCCGGCGAGGCAGGCGCCGCGGGCGTTGTGAACGCGCACGATGTCGCCGTCCTTGATGCCGCGCCGCCTGGCGTCGTCGGGATGCATGGCGATTGCCTCACGTCCATTGATCTTGCCGCGCGCGCTGATCTGTTCCGAATCCATCTGGCTGTGCAGCTTGTAGCGCGGCTGGCTGGAGACGAGATGCAGCGGAAATTTTTCCGCGTCGCTCCCGCCATGCCATTCCGACGGTTCGATCCACGTCGCGTGCGGCGGACAATTGTCGTAGCCAAAACCGGCGATCTTCTCCGAATAGAGCTCGATGCGGCCGGACGGCGTCGTCAGCTTGTTGGCCAAAGGATCGGCGCAAAACTTTTCGAACATGACGAATTCGTCGGCGCCCTTCGGGATCTCGAAATAGCCGTCCGCCCAGAACCGGTCGAAGTCGGGAATGGCGGCCTGGTTGGTGCGCACGCTGTCGCGCCAGCTGTCGTAGAGGTGCCGCAGCCAGCCCATTTCGTCGCGCCCTTGCGTGAAGGCCTCGGCGCAGCCGAGCCGCTGCGCCAACGCGGCAAAGATCGAATAATCGTTGCGCGCCTCGCCCACCGGCTCGATGGCTTTTTCCATGGCGAGCACGAACGGGTCGCGCTGCGCGGAGCCGATGTCGTTTCTCTCTAGTGTGGTCGTCGCCGGCAGCACGATGTCGGCGTGGCGCGCGGTCGCCGTCCACCACGGCTCATGCACGACGACGGTCTGCGGCCGGCGGAAGGCTGAGCGCAGCTGGTTCAAGTCCTGGTGATGGTGAAACGGATTGCCGCCCGCCCAATACACCAGCTTGATGTCGGGATAGGTACTGCTGCGTCCGTTGAAGTCGTATGGCTCGCCGGGATGCAGCAGGCATTGCGCAATCCGCGCCGCCGGAATAGCGCGGTTGAGCGGATTGGGCGCGCTCTCCATGCCCGGCGCGCGGAACGCCGGCGGCGGTTCGGCGATGCCGGAGGCGGAGCCGTACCGAAGCCGAAGCCGCCGCCCGGCAGGCCGATCTGGCCGAGGCACGAGGCCAGCAACAGCACCGCCCAGTAGGGCTGCTCGCCGTGATCGGCGCGCTGCAGCGACCACGAGGCGCTGATCATGGTGCGGTTCGCCGCCATGCGCCGCGCCAGCGCGCGGATGGTTTCGGCCGGGATGCCGGTGATCGGCGCCGCCCAGTTGGCGTCTTTCGCGTGGCCATCGCGCTCGCCCATGACGTAGGCGCACACCCGCGCGAAGCCGGTGCAGTAGCGCGCGAGAAACGCCTCGTCGTGCAGCCCGTTCGCAATCAAGGTGTGGCTGAGCGCCAAGAGCAACGCCGTATCGGTGCCGGGCCGGATCGCGATCCATTCCGGCGCCACCGCGGCCGGGCCGTCCTCGCGGATCGGGCTGACATTGACGACCTTAACGCCGGCGCTAGCGAGCTCCGCAAGCGACTGGCCGATGGCGTGCGCGCCCATGCCGCCTTTGGTCACCTGCATGTTCTTCGGATTGGCGCCGCCGAACATCACCATCAGCTGGGCGTGGCGCGCGATCGACGACCATGACGTGAGCGGCCCGGTGCAGGCCTGGGCGCTGCCGAGCACATGTGGCAGGAACACCAACGCGGTACCGAAACTGTAGTTGGAGACCTGGTCGATGAAGCCGCCGAAGATTCCCATGAAGCGGCGCAATTGCCCGCGCGGCTCGTGGAAAATCCCCGCTGAACCCCAACCTTGCGAGCCGGCCATGATCGCGTCATGCCCGTAATCACGCTTCACGCGTAAAAGTTCGCCGGCGACGAGATCGAGCGCACGTTCCCACGACACCGGCACGAACGGCTCGCGGCCGCGGCCTTCGCCGTGTCCCGGGCCGGCTTTGAGCCAGCCCTCGCGAACAAACGGCTGCGCGATGCGCGTTTGCGAATGCACCGCCGCGGGAATTGCCTCGATCAACGGCGACGGATCGGGATCGCGCTCGAACGGCCGCACGCCGACGACGCGGCCATCCTCCACTTCGGCAAGAAATGCGCCCCAATGGGAATGATTGCGGACGAGCTTGGTCATGGTGCGGCTCCGTTCAACGAGATCGTACCATACTGCGCGCCGAGATTAGACCGCGAGGCCCGAGCCCCCTCACCCCATCCCTCTCCCCTCTGGGGAGAGGGAGGAGTTCGCCGGAACGCCGCAGCGTCACCATTTCGCAGAACAATCCGTGACCGTTGCGCTGCGTCCCCTCTCCCCATGGGGGAGAGGGACAGGGTGAGGGGGTTCGGGCGGTTCCGACTCCCTTGTCGGCGCTGCAGCTGCCCGACATTTGGTATAATCTAACGCGCATGACCACACGCGAGCAGAACGATTTCCTCACGCTCACCGGCCCCGGCACGCCGATGGGTAACCTGATGCGGCGCTACTGGATTCCGGCGCTGCTGTCGTCGGAAATTCCCGAACCCGATTGTCCGCCGGTCCGGGTGAAACTCCTCGGCGAGCGGTTGATCGCGTTTCGCGACACGCATGGTCGCGTCGGCGTGATGGACGAATTCTGTGCCCATCGCGGCGTCTCGCTGTGGTTCGGCCGCAACGAGGAGAACGGGCTGCGCTGCCCCTATCACGGCTGGAAATACGACGTCACCGGCCAGTGCATCGAAGTGCCGTCCGAGCCGGCCGAAAGCGGCTTCTGCAACAAGGTCAAGCTCACATCTTATGCCTGCGCCGAGATGGGCGACACAATCTGGATCTATATGGGGCCGCCGGCGCTCAAGCCGCCGCTGCCGAATTTCGAATGGGCCACCGTGCCGGGCACGCACCGCTTCGTCTCCAAGCGGACGCAAGAATGCAACTGGCTGCAGGCGCTCGAAGGCGGCATCGATTCGGTGCACGTCTCGTTCCTGCACCGTCACGATCTGCGCAGCGATCCGCTGCATGTCGGCCAAGGCGCCGAATTCACCCGCGAGACCGACGCACGTTTCGAAGTGATCGAGAGCAAGGGCGGCATGGTGATCGGCGTGCGCCGGCCGGCGACGCCGGGCCATCTCTACTGGCGCATCACCCAATGGGTCATGCCGTTCCACACCATGATCCCGCCCTACGGCGACAACGCGCTCAACGGCCACGCCTTCGTGCCGATCGACGACGAGAACTGCATGTCATGGTGCTTTACGCATCATCCGGCGCGGCCGCTCTCCGCGCACGAGCTCGAGGTGATGCGCAATGGCGGCGGCATCCACGTCAATCTCATTCCCGGCTCGTTCCGCCCGGTGGTCAACAAAGACAACGACTACATGATCGACCGCCTGGCGCAGAAGCACCACAAGTCCTATTCCGGCGTGAAGGGCATCGCCATGCAGGACGCCGCGATCCAGGAAAGCACCGGGCCGATCCAGGACCGTGCCAAGGAAAACCTGGTCTCGACCGACAACGGCGTCATCATGGCGCGGCAGCGCTTGAGCAAGGCGGCACGCGCCGTTGCGGACGGCAAGGAGCCCGACGGCATCGATCCGGCGACCCATGCCGTGCGCTCGGCCTCGATCGTGCTGCCGGAAGGCGAAAGTTTCTACGAAGCCGCCGGCGATGCGCTCAAGGCCAAGCAAGGCGTCGCCCACGCGTCGGTGTGAGCAGGGGTATTTTTACCAAAACTCGCGGAATTGCGTCGCCACCAACTGGTCGTAAGCGACCGGCGCGGTAGTGAGTCCGCTGGCCATGGCGAACTTGTTCAAGCCCTCGACTGCCTCGGCTGAAATGGTGGCGTCGTAGAATGGCGCGTCGCGTGCGATTAAGCCTGCGATCAGCGGCGCTTCCTCCGCCGGGAACAGGCGTTCGGCAATCGCCGTCGAGAGCGACGGATCGGCTTTGAGCGCCTTCTGCGTCTTCACGATGGCGCGCACCGCGGCGGCGGCGGCTTGCGGCTCTTCCTCGATCAACCGTTCGGTCGTGGTCAGCGCGGCAAAATTATACCAGCGCGCGCCCGGCGGACCGTCGCCGCGGCGCAGATCGAGGTGGACTTTCGCGACGCCCGCCTTCTCGCCAAGCGCAACCCGCATGCCGTTGCCCCAATAGCCGTCGGCAAGGTTTTGCTTGATGGCCTCGACGCCGGCATGGCCCATGAAGCGTCCGGCCTGGGTCGGCGGCGCCGGCACGATCTGCGCATCGCCCTGCTCCACGTTCAGCCCCGATTCGGCCAACAGGTGACGCAGGCCGAGCACCGGCGATTCCATGGACGACGAAATCCTTAAACCCTTCAGCGCACGGAGATCGCCCCGCTCGACCTTTAGGTCGGCACGAACAGCCAAAAACCAGTAGGAATATTGCGACAGCGCGCACAACAGCTTGGCGCCCTTCCAGGCCGGAAACGCGCGGGTCGCCGCATAGGCCGGGCCGCCGAAGAAATGCAACGTGCCGTCGCGCAACCGCTCCGGCCCGGTTCGCGCGCCGAACTCGCGGATGAGCTCGACGTCGATGCCTTCCTGCTTAAAGAATCCCAGTTCGGCCGCAGCGACCGCGACGAAATACGAAGGCGAATCCAGATCGGCGACCGAAAGCCGGAACATCGAAGCACTCCTGGGAGGCTGCAGGCTGAGACAGCGCCGCCTTGCGCCACAGCGCCGATGGCAGCGCCGAGGTATGAATCGGCCCGCGTCTTATTTGACAAAACTGAGGTACGACGCAAGCGCCTCGATTTGGTTCTCGGACAACTTGCCGGCGATGCTCGGCATCGGGCCCGCAGCGGCATGGTATCCTTCGCCCCACTGTTCGAGCCTTCTTTTCAAGTAGGAATAACCCAGACCTCCCAAGCGAGGAATCCCTCTGACGCCTTCTGCATTCGGGGCGTGGCAGACGACGCAGGCCACGATGTTGGAATCCGGCATCCCTTCCTGATAAATCGCTCGCCCTTCGGCGACGAGAGCCCTGTCGCCGTCATTGGCCGCCCGGGGCGTCAGAGTCGAATAATACGCGGCCAGGTCGTGCGCCACTTGAGGACTGAGATTTGCCGCGGCGCCCCACATGTACATTTTCGAGAACGGATTGTCGCGGGTGTGCATGCTGAAATTCATGAGCTGGGTTTCGACGTATTGCGGCCGCTGTCCGGCCAGGCGCGGCGCCGGCGTATAGCCTTGTCCCGATCCGCCGTGGCACCAGTTGCAACTGCGAAGGGCGAGAACCTCCGCGTGACCTGCCGGTGCGGCAGCGGCGGACAAGGCAACCGCCATGACCGCTATTTTCAGCCGGACGTAGCTCATGATCCCAGTCCCACGCTCTTCGCCCTTCGTAACCGGCGACATGCCGGAGAGTTGAAAGTTACTTCAGATTACTGACATAGGCCGCGACGGCTTCGATTTGCGACTTGTTGAGGCTGTGCGCCACCGGGCTCATGATCGCCGACGTGTCCGGCTTGGTCGGATTCTGTCCGCGTTCCTTGCCCCAATTCACCAGCTCCTTGATGAGGTAGGGATAGAGCTGACCGGCCAGCCGCGGAATCGGCCCGCTGCCCGTGGCCTCGGGTCCGTGACAGGCGGCGCAAGCCGCGATATTGGCGTCGGGAACTCCATCCTGGAAAATCGTCCGGCCCAGGGCGACGAAGCGCGTCGGCGCGCCGCCGATTGGCTTGGGATTAAGAGCCCTGAAATCCGCCGCTAGAGCCGCGACCATCCCCGGGCTCAAGGCATGCGCCACGTTGAACATGATATTGTTGGTGCGGCGGTGCTCGATAAAGGCCCGCAACTGATTCTCCAGATACTCGGTTTGCTGGCCGGCGAGGCGCGGGATCGGAAAATATCCGTCATAGCCTTGCGCCGACGGTCCGTGACAATCCTTGCAGTACGAAAACTTGGCCTGAATGCCGCCCATCGCGACCGCATTGCTGTCACCCGCGTGGCAGACTCCGGCAAAAACGACGACCAGAAACGCCACCGGCAAAGCAAATCCGACTGCGCCGGCAATGCGGCGCTTCGGCCGATCGTGCCGCGGCTTGGCATCGATAGGCCGAAGACTTGAGGCCATCGTTTGCCTGCCGATTCTGATCGCATCGAGACAGCGCACCGGATCACTCCAAATAACTGACATAGGCCGCGACCGCTTTGATCTGCGCCTCGTTCAAGCCGTGCGCGATCGGCTCCATGATCGCCGAGTTGTCCGGGTTCTTCGGATCTTGGCCGCGCTCCTTGTCCCAATTGGTCAATTTGCTCGAGACGTAGTCAAACAGCTGGCCAGCCAAACGCGGAAACGATCCGTTACCCTTGGCGTCCGGACCGTGGCAGGAGGCGCACGGCGGCACATTGCCGGACGGAATTCCTTCATCGAAGATTTTCTTGCCGGCGGCGACGAGATCCTTGGGAGCGCCGCCCAGCGGCTTGGGATCGAGATCGTGAAAATTGGCGGCCAGCGCCGCGACCATCGCCGGGCTCAGCACGTGGCCGACATTGAACATGATGGTGTTGGTGCGGCGGCGCTCGACAAAGGCGTGTAATTGATTTTCCAGATATTCGGTCTGCTGTCCGGCGAGACGCGGTATCGGGTAGTAGCCGTGAAAGCCCTGGGCCGACACGCCGTGGCAGACCTCGCAATAGGCGAGCTTGGCCGCGACCTCTTGCTGGGAAACGGCCGACGCCTTGGCGTCCTCGGCGCGGCACGGCCCGGAAAACGCCAGCGCCAGCGCGGCGGCCTGCAAAACCAATCGTGGGCCGAAAATCTTCATAGACGGCTCCGCCCTGCCTCACTCATCGGATGACCACAGGTGGAAGTTCACTCCCACCTTGACGACCTGAATGCTCTGCTTGGTGTCGACAAGGCCGGTGAAGGCATTGATCGAATCGGTCATGAACACGTTGCCGTGGCCGAATCCGTAGTAGTCGTATTCAACGTTGACCGACCACGGCCCGGAAAACGCCCAGTCCACGCCGCCGCCCGCGACGAAGCCGGTACGGGTGTCGAGCCCCTGGAAGCTGAACGGCGTGCCCTGGACACTGCCGATGACGTTGGTTTCGTCGCCCGCCCAGGCCACACCGCCTTTGGCGTAGAGCAGCACGCGATCCACGGCGACGCCGAGCCGCGCAGTGATGCTTGGAAGGAAATCGGTCTTTGCATTCACCACGCCCTGCTCGCCGGGAAAGCCCAACGGGAAACTCACCGTCGTGCTGTCTTTCAATGTCGAGCCGGAGACGGTGCCTTCGACGCCGAGCACCAGATGGGAATAGAACTGATAATCGCAGCCGATCTGCGCCCCCGCCAGGAATCCGGTGGAATTTAAGCTGGTGGTGGTGACGCCCGCTGTCATGCCCGCGCCGAGAACCGAATCCTGCGCCAATTGAACCGGATCGGTCACGTCCCTGCGGAACGCGCCGCCGCCGACATGGACGCCGCCATAACAGCTCGTCCACGTGAAGGGTTGAACGACGGGCGGTGCGGGGGGCACCGCAAGATCCGCGCCGAACGCGGAAACGCTAAGCAGCGAAACCGCGGCGCATCCGAGCAGTGTTGTTTTCATCGTCAACTCCCCAAGTGTCGTTGAACCGCTACATTGCCACCCATGCATAGAGGAACAGCGTGTTGTTGGCCTTCGCGCCCACGGTGGTGCCGTCGAACTTGTCGTACCAGACGTATTGCAGCCCAATGCGCGCGTTGAACCACGGCCATCCCGGCGAAAAGCTGTTGACGAACGGAATGTAGGCGATCTCGCCGATCCAGCCGTCGCTGTTCGGACTGAAGGTACTGGCAAGTCCCGCATACAGGATCGGATCGGGGCTGCCCCAGGTATTGAAATATTGGCCGGTCAGCACGACCCTGTTGCGATTGCCGTAGGCCAGCGAGGCATAGGCGTGCGTCTCGTTGAGATCGTCGGTCAGGTTGGCGGCAAGCCCGTTAGGGAAGCTGGCGTCCAGCTTTTGGTATTCGTGAATATAGGTGCCGCGCAGCGTGAACCAATAATTATCGCCCTGATACTGATACTGCGAATCCAAGCCGATGTCGGTGAATTTGTCGGTCTGCGAAAACGTCGTGGTCGTCAGCGTCCCCGGCATTGTCCACGGATGGACGTCGGCCATCATGCCGAAGGTTCCGATCTCGAGCCAGTTATTGCCGAAGTGCGGTTCGAAGGCGACGCGCCAGTAGGGCGCATAATCAAACGTACCCGGCGCGCCGAATGGATCGGTGCCCAGATCGTTCTGTACGTTGAAATCGAGCGTGCGATACGCCGTCGCCTCAAGATAGAGCGTGTCGTTGATATAGGCGTAGGCGCCGACGCTGCCGACATGCGCAGCAAATGTGCCATCGATGATCGTGTGTGTTCCTGGCGACGGCGCTATGGTCGATGCGGCGTAGGGAAAGGCCCAAGCCGGCGTCGTGTTCCACGGATCCTGGACGGTCGGGCCGTTGTTCGCGGTGATGCCGTAGGTCACGTTGAAGCGGCCGATCGCCGTGGAGTCCGCATAACGGATATCGGTATTGTCCCAAGTCCAGGTGTGTTGCCCGAACGGATCGCTGCCAAACCCGCCAACAGGCGGCGCGTTATAGGTCACTTGTGCGAACGCACCGACATGATCGGTGATGGCGCCGCCCCAAAAGAAGCTCACGGGCGACAGCACGACATTATTGTTTGAATTGTACGGCGCGGTCGGTGGCGCCTGGGCGGCTTGGGTGTTGGTGAAGCCGGTGATCGCCATCATCGAGATCGGCGGCACCCATTTCTTGTCTTTACCGTCGGTCGAATCATCAGAATCGGGAAACAATGCGGTACGATACGCGCCACCACCATACGTATAGCCGCCAATCTTGAAACGACGGCCGAATGGAGTCAGTCCGGCAAAATCGGTGTGACAGGTGCCGCAGGGCTGCCCGGTCTGCCGCGCAAAGCTCGGCAGCGCTTGCGCCGACGGCGCGCGTCCCAGCGCGAGGAATCCAGCAAGGAGGACGACTGCCGTCGCCTTCGACAGCATTCCGGAACATCGAAGCGCACACCAGAATCGACCGCGATTGCCCGTCATCATGTGCAACGATCCGGCGTAGGCGCGACGTGCACACGCCCATTGTCAATGGAGCACGATTCCCTACGGGGGTAAGCACATCATAAAAAGTCGGACCAGAGGCGGCCATCTAAAAAACTATGGCGGACGACTTTTTCGGCGCCATGATGCATTTCCGCAACACGGAGGTTCCGTCGAATTGCGTCCGAATCGCGCCTTCAAAATTTCGGGTGCACGGCTCGAGCTTCGCTCCGCGCCACTTGTAAACGGCGAACATCACGCCCGTGATGTCCCATAATGCAGCCGGCAACGAGATGCGGAGAAATGCCCTCGATAATCACATTCCACATAGGTCCGTCCGTTCCAATATTCGATAGCGGCAACACGCAAAGCCGCCTTGACATTGATCGGACGCTCTCGCTCGTTGGCTTTTGGCCAAAGCTGACTCATGCAATTGCCATTCGCGACCGGCTTATGGTGTGGATATCAAATGGCTATTCGCTAACCGCCGGAAGACCGCCGTCATTCAACCAGGGGACGGATTGAAAAGCATCCTGAAGCCAAAGCCGACGCCAAAGGCCAGCGCGGCGGCGCTCATGCCGATAAAGAAGGTCCCGAGCCCCGAGCGCCACCACCCGGTCAGCGACCACCGGCTCTTGATCGCTCCGATCACGAAGAAAACCATTCCGGTTGCAGCCACGCACGGGACGAGACCTCCCGCCCCGAGATAACTCACAAGCGGGACCAAGCCGCACAGCAAGAACGCAGCGAAGGTGCTGAGCGCGGCCAATATGGGCGACTTCGGGGTCGGAGCAAGCCCATATTCCTCCACCACCATGGTCTTTGCCCAGCGCGAATCGTCCGCTGTGATCACAGCGACTATTCTTTCAAGCTCGTCACCCGAGAAGCCCTTGCCACCGAAGATTTGTCTAATTTCCTCTCGCTCCCCGTCTGGAATAATGGCGATATGTTTACGCTCGACGGCGAGCAGACGATCATAATCATCGCGTTCGGCCTGAGTGCCAGTATAATTGCCCGCCGCCATCGCGAAACCAAGTCGGCGCCGACCACGCCTGCAACGACCGCAAAGGTCGTCACGACTCCGTCGATCCCCCCGTAAATCCAGTCGCGGAGATAGCTGATCCGAGGATCTCGCGCGAGCCGTGCGCGAATTGCTTCCCTGGTATGGCTATGCTCGAGTTGGACATCCACGGCCTGCCTCATGTGCCCGAAACATTGCGACGTTTGCATGCATTTGAGGTCGGCTCCGGCTACAATACACCTTCGCGGATACTTCTGCGCCCGCGTCATCGTCAAAAGCCGCCGGGACTACCACTCGCTTCGCGACGCCCACGGCAAAGAATCCAATAACTTCAACATCGCAACATTCGGGCAGTACTCTTCCCAGGCCTTGTCGGTCGGATCACGCCCGAGGTCGCGCGCGCACTGCCGGCGACTTTCACACAAGGTGCAAAGCCGTTGCAGATCCTGAAACGTGCCGGGTGCCGTCGCGGCGACCTCCTTGCTGTCGAGATTAAGCTCAGTCATGCGGCGCAGTAATAAATCGGCAGCGTCAGGACCGCGGTTCGCGATCTTGCGAAGTTCAGACGGAGGCATGCCCAAATCGCGCGCCATGCGCTCGACCTCGTATTCGCCGCAGCAGGCTAACTCGGTGAGGCTAGAACCTGCCCCTCGCCAATTCCGCCACCATTGTCTCAGCCCATCGAACATCTGCCAGGGGCTCGCAACGGGATACAAATCGGACATCGGTTCCTCCTCTTTACCATTGAGCAAAATAATCTTTTTTAAATAATTCGTGGCTTGGCGACCCGGCACATTGATCCATATCAATGGGCGCCCCCCGTCAGCGAATGACTGCATTGCAATTTCATGGGCCGGATTACGCGCCGAATTGATATTTATCAAAACGCCCGGGCTCGTCGTGGCCGACAAATCGGTTCCGAAGGAGAACAGCGATGCGTACGGCTATCCAGGATGTCTTTGCCAAGTTTGCAAGGACCATGATGGCGCTGCGGCGGCGGCCTGAATTTACCTGCGGCGATTGCGAACGATCCGATCGGTGTGGTCTGCCGCCCAGCGACCGCTGCATCGTCAAAGCGGCGCAGATCGCCCGCGGCGACTGGACCAGAAAAGGCCACGCCACGACGCTTCGCCAATTGTGAGCGCCGCTTGCGGTCTACTTTTCAAAATCGAGTTTGCAACGCGCAGCGCCCCATTTGACGGGGCAAGTTGTCGGGCTGTGGCAATGTGAGATCCGGCCATCAACACAACAGAAAGCGGCCAGGATCGGAGCCGGGAAAGGTTCGGTTCGGTCAAGGCCGCTCGGCTCTTTAGTACTCCCGTACGACAAGAGCCAAGCCACTTTCATAAGCGATGCCGCCGAGATGTCCTTGATCTGAATCAATGTCGATCGCTCTCATAGGTCTCGCCAATATGCGAGATCGTCCGCCTCACGGACAAGATGCCTTGCCCGTAGTGCGCGCTTTGTCGATCCATGCGCCAGGTTGATCAACCCGCAACTCAAAGAAGATATCGGCATTCGGGCAGAACTGCGGAGCCAACAACGCGGACACCGGCGCGCTGTCGAGCCATTCCCGGCAGGCTTGTATGTATGGGCAAGTATCGCAGCAGTGAAACGCCGCGATGTAGCTCAAGCTCAGGTGCGGAACGGCGCCGCCGCCCGGCTCGATACCGAGGCGCTGCATCATTCGAACCGTGTGATTGGGACACAACTCGCCTGCTGTCAGCGCCGCCATGATTGCGACTCCTTCAAGCATCCCGACTTTTCTTAGAAATGGACTGTGTGTCGCAACTGTCCTTGATATAGATCAAAGCCGCGCTTGGTCCGACGATAATCAGATTGTCGTTCGACAGCGAGCCACGTTTGCCACACTGGTCAAGCCTTCTAATAAATCATGCACCAACCGTTCGGACTGATGGTTCCATCAACCGTCTGGCACGCGTTCGGAGCCGTGAAAAGCTTGCAGTTGCTGCACATCTGCTCGCCCTTCGGCGATTCCTGGTACTTGACGACACTTTGTGAGATTTTGGCTGCCTGAGCAGGCTGGCTCGCAGCGAGCATCGTGGCTGCGCCGCTTGCGCATATCGCGCCCCCCAATAATGAGCGCCTGGAGACTTGCACTGTCGTGATCTTGCAGACGTTTGTCATAATCATCTCCCTTGAACCGATGGCAAACGGCGACTCTCGTGAGACTCTCGATCCGGCGCGAACTGGCGCCCTCTCGGCCACCCTCAAAAATTGCCGCGAGCACGCTGATTAGATACCCGTGTTGAAAAACTGTAATTGACGTATCGCAACGTTTCTTCGTCGATTTTGTTCCAGCGTGATCAGGCTTGGAGGTCATCCGAAGGGGTGGGCGGCCAATCCACGGCGTCGAGCCAAATGCCCCCTCACCGTTGCTGCAGCGCCGTCTTGCGCCACAGTGCCCACGGCCGCGCCGAAGCGCGCAGCATGGCGTCGTTCGAGGTCAGCGCCTCCGCCCGGGTCATGAAATTGATCGGGCCGCCGATAGTGATGGCGGCGAGTTGCTGGCGCGCATTGATCTCAGTGTAATAGGCGCGGAATACGGCGTTGGGCAGCGACGGCCCAACCACGGAATCGCCGTGGCCGCGCATCAGCACCACCGCGGCGTCCTTGCCGAGCTTTTTGGCCAAATCCTTGCCGAGGTTCGGCGTCAGGATCATGAGGTCGGTGCCGTCGCCGGAGCTTTTGCGGATTTCGAACAGCGGCACGCCCAGCCCAAGGAAGCCGGCATTGTGCAACAGCGGCCGCAGTTTTGCCCGCGTCACGGTGAACGGAACGACGGTCGGCGAATGGCTGTGCACCACCGCGTTGACGTCGGGGCGTGCCTTGTAGATTTCGCCGTGGATGAATCGCTCGCGGTACAGCAGCTTGCCGTCGTCTTTGGGATCGACGGTCTGGCTGTCGAGATCGAGCACGAGAATATCCGCAGCCGTCACCGATTCCGGCGCGATCGAACGCGACATCAGATAGCGGCGCGGATTGCGCGGGTCGCGCACGCTGACATGGCCGAAGGCGTCCAGCACGTTCAACCGCGCCAGCGTGCGGTTGGCGGCGACGAGGTCGTCGATGAAGGCCTTGTCGAGCGGCCGTTCGGTTGCGCGCCGCGTTGCATTCGCTTTTGTTTTCATCGATCGACGGTCCTGCCTGCCTCGGAGCGCGCGGACCGTAACAATTTTCTCGTGACCTCGGAAGTATGGCATAACGCTCGGCCTATGCAGCATGGCCGGGCAATCCCATGAACAATGCCGACCTGATCGTCGCCACGCTGAAGTCCGCCGGCATCACCCGCGGCTTCGGCATTCCGAGCGGCAATGTGCTGCCGCTGATGGAGGCGATGCGCCGGGGCGGCGTCGATTTCGTGCTCACCGCGCACGAGGGCTCCGCCGGCTTTGCCGCCGACGTCACCGGGCGCATCACCGGCGCGCCGGGACTGTGCATCGCCACGCTGGGGCCCGGTGCGACCAATCTCGCAACCGGCATCGGTTGCGCCTTTCTCGACCGCTCGCCGCTGATCGCCATCACCTGCAATCTCAACACCGATCAGCTCGGCCGGCGCATTCAGATGTGGATCGATCATCACGCTTTGTTCAAGCCGATCACCAAGGCGACCATGCCGCTGCGCCAGGGCAAGATCGGCGCGACGCTGGCAGCGGCCATCGCGTTGGCCTTGAGCGAGCCGCAAGGGCCGGTGCATCTCGACCTGCCCGAAGACGTAGCGCTGGCGCCGGCCAACGAGCCGGTGCCTGTGCTTGCGGCGCCGGTCAAGCTCCCGCCCGCCGCCGACGCGGCGATCGAGCGCGCGGCCGAATTGATCGACGGGGCACGGCGGCCGATTGCCGTGCTCGGTACGTCCGCCATGCGGCTTGCCGATACGACGCAGCTCGTTCGCGCCATCGAGCATTTCAATCTGCCGTTCGCCACCACGACCATGGCCAAGGGCATGATCGATGAGGATCATCCGCTGTCGCTCGGCTGCATCGAACGCGCCTGTCGCCAGATGCAGCGCCGCATGCTGCGTTCCGCCGATCTCATCGTCGGCCTCGGCTACGACACCATAGAAGTCGAATACGAAGCCTGGATCGGCGACGTGCCTTTACTTCAGATCGACATCGAGCCGGCAGATATCGCGCCATCGGTCAATCTCGTCCATCAGGTCGTTGGAGATCTGGCATCATCCCTGACGCGGCTTGTCCCACTTAGTGCGACGGTCAATGATTGGCTCCGGGACGAGATCGCCGCCCATCGCCGCGCCTTTCAAGCGGCGCTGCGGCCGGCGAACGCGGCGTTCACGGCGCACGCCGCGATCGACGCGGTGCGCCGGGCGCTATCGCGCGACGGCGTGCTCGCCTTCGACGTCGGCGCCCATACCCATCAGATCGCCAGCCAATGGCCGGCGCACGCGCCGAAGACATTCCTCATCACCAATGGCTGGTCGTCCATGGGATTTGGCCTGCCCGGCGCGATCGCCGCCAAGCTGGCGCGGCCCGATCTGCCGGTGGTTTGCTTGATCGGCGACGGCTGCTTCCAGATGACCTGCGGCGAGGTCGCTACCGCCAAGCGGCTCGGCATCGCGCTGCCCATCGTCGTGCTCGACGACAAGTGGCTGGCGCTGATCAAGGTCAAGCAGATCCGTCGCCAGTTCCCGCTCTACGGCACCGCGCTCCAGGCCGAGGATTATCGCGATCCGCCGGCGCATTATTTCGGCGTGCCGGCGCAAGGCGTGCGCAGCACCGAGGCATTGGAAGCAAGCGTCAAGGCCGCGCTCGCCGCCGACGGACCGACCGTGATCGAGGCGGTCGTCGATTCCGAGCATTACCTCGATACGGTGTACGACTGATTCGTTCAGCCGTGGCGGATTTTCAGCACCAGGATGATGAACGTCATGGCAAAGGTGACGATGCTCGAGCCGATCAGCGGCCCGTCGACGATCGCCAGGCCGTAAATAAGCCATAACAAGACGCCGATGACGCACAGCGTCGTCCCCGGCAGCGAAATCGCCCTTGTGTCGCGCTCGCGAATGATTTTGGCCGCCTGCGGCACCCAGCACACCGTGGTGAGCACGGCGCCGGCCGCGCCGATCGCCTCGACAAGCCCCGATGGCATCGCGGCAAGAGTCATGCGGATCGCCATTTCGAATCGATCCATCGTTTTTGCCGCCTTGGTATGACAGAAATGAAACCACAAAACTGCGACGTGCATTTTTGCTGCGCGCGGAGTGTTGTTTGATTTTTCCGCGCTCGCGATGTCATCGCATCGTCACGCATGAAACGTAGAATCATCAAGGCGTTAAACGCGCTTGGTGCGCCGGCTGGATGACGTGAGCGCGGCGGTAGGCGCCGCAATGCAAGCGTCTGTGATGCAAGCGCCGGTGATGCAAACGCCAATGGCTGCGATCAGATCATGAATGTGTCCGACCACACCCAGCGCGTCTTCGACAGCGACCTCGGCAAGCTTACGCAGATGGTCGCCGAGATGGGCGGACTGGCGCAGAAGCAGGTCACCGATTCGATCGACGCGCTGGCGCGGCACGACGTCGCTCTGGCGCGCCGCGTCATCGCGCTCGATGGAACCGTCGACGGTATGCTGCGGCAGATCGAGGAAAAGGCCGTGGCGACGATCGCGCTGCGCCAGCCGATGGCGTTCGATTTGCGGGCGCTCGTCGCCATGCTGCGCATTGCCAGCGACCTCGAGCGCATCGGCGACCTCGCCAAGAACGTCGGCAAGCGCGTCATCGCCGTGAGCGGCGAGAACTCGCAGCGCACCTTGATGCGGGGCCTGCGCCACCTGGCGACGCTGGTGGTCGCGCAATTGGCCGTGGTGCTCGACAGCTTCGTCGATCGCAACCCGCGCAATGCGCTGCGCGTCTGGCAAGGCGACAAGGAGGTCGACGCGCTCTATGTGTCGCTGTTCCGGGAGCTGCTCACCTATACGATGGAGGATCCCGGCACCATCTCGCTGTGCATCCACTACCTGTTCTGCGCCAAGAACATCGAACGCATCGGCGACCACGCCACCAATATCGCCGAAGCCGTGCACTACATGGTCGAAGGCCACGCCATCGCCGGCGAACGGCCGAAGGGCGATACGTCGAGCTATGATCTGAGCGAGACCATGGTGCCGGCGTAACGCGGCCGCGCCCGCCGCGCGGCGGGCGTTTCACCCGCCCGCCAAAAAGCCAAGAACACGGGCGTTCCGCGACGTTAACCGCTCGTTACCAAGAATTCTTTTGGAATCAGAGACATATAGTGTCTACCCGCCCGAAATCACTCCATTGAATTCTTTGCCGTTCTAGCCATGCTGTCTAACCTTGAAACGGATTGTGATGGGCGCGGAACCGGCTAGCTAAGATGGCAATGAAGGGCCTCCATGTCAGAGCAAGAGGACGTCACTGGTCGCGACAAGTACATCCTCGTCGAAGCCTTGTCCTTCACGGTTGAGGCGCTCAGCGGGCTGCCAATCGAGCATCGGCCAGACAACAACATCGCCGATATGAAGCGACTGCTTGAGGAGTTCGTGAAACACGATGCGGGTCTTGCTCAGGTGCAGCTAATCGCCCACCGCAGGCTTGGTCATGTCCTCGCTTATGGAAAGGCGAGAGAGGCCTGATAATTCGGCTCTACGAGCCTCTGGGATTCATCTCGGAAGCCACTCATACCCGAAGCTTGGCGGATTGACAAATTCCACTTGTGACTTAACGTACTGCAACGTAGACGTGGATGGTCCGTCGCGTAACTGCTGGGGCGAATACTGGCGGGACTAAGATGGAACGGTTCAGTGCAGCAATAGGTCTCGCACTTTCAGTTCTCTCGGTAGGCGGCGCGTTTGATACGTTCACTTCTGTTGGGCTACTCCCAAAGTTAATTGTCGCTGCTCTAGCTGCGGCACTCATCATCTTTAGTGCCGCTAGTTGGCTTGCAAAACACATTAGGCCAGCGCAGGAAAATGTTGGATTTGGCCTCCCTCAAGAGGGCCGCTCGAAGCTGCGGTTCTTCCTATTTG
>JBEKKM010000089.1:0-19767 GCA_050010715.1 Xanthobacteraceae bacterium
TCGAAGGCTTGCGCCGATGCGCCGACACCGAAAAAGGCGATTTGTCCGCGTTCGTCATCAAGGCCATGCTGGAGAATTACGAAGCGGCCAAGGAGGACCGCCGCGCCATGTGCGGCGATACCGGCTTGCCGCGCTGGTACGTCAAGATCGGCAACGAGGCGACGATCGAAGGCGGTCCGGTGGCACTGGAGGCGGCGTTACGCCGCGCCACCGCGCGGGCGACCGCGACCGTGCCGCTGCGCCCCAACCGCGTGCACCCGTTGTGGCGCACCGATCACAACAACAATGTCGGCATCGGTGCGCCCGAGATCGAATATGCGTTTCATCCCGATGCCGACTGGATCGAGTTGACCACCGTGCACAAGGGCGGCCTGTTCGGCTCGGATTACCGCATGCTGTTTCCCGGCGACGGCATCGAAGGCATCAAGCGCTTTTTTCTCGATACCTTGATCGGCTTCGGCAAACGCGGCCTCGCCTGCCAGCCGGCCATCGTCGGCATCGGGCTTGGCGGCTCCAAGGACACCTCCATGGTGCTCGGCAAGCAGGCGTCCTGCCTGCGCGTCGTCGGTTCACGCAATCCGGACCCGATAATCTCAGCGCTTGAGGAGGAGTTCAAGGATATCGGCAACAATATCGGCATGGGCGCCATGGGTTTTGTCGGCTCCTCCATGGTGATCGATTGCCACATCGAAGTCGGCTATTGCCACACCGGCGGCATGCCGATGTCTGTGCACATGTTCTGCCTGTCGTCGCGCCGCGCCTGCGCGCGTATTTCGACCGACGGCAAGGCGACCTTCCGCACCGACCCGATGTGGTTCACCGATTACATGCGGCGCTCTACGGTGGAATGGGGCCAGCAGGCGGCCGAGGCGGCGGAATAGCGATATGTCCGATCTCAAAATGGTCCACATTGACCTTCCAGCACGCACGGAAAATCTGCGGCAGCTGGAAATCGGTTCGGTCGCCTACCTCACCGGCCGTGTCTTCACCGCGCGCGAGGGCGTCTACAAGCGTGCGATCGCGGACGGCGTCGGGATGCCGGCGAGTAAGGATGCGCTGGGCATCACAAATTTTCATTGCTCGCCGGCGGCGAGCATCAATCCCGACGGCAGCTATACCGTCGGCGCGGTCACCGCGACGGCGTCGTTCCGCTTTGCGCAGTGGCTCGACGGCTGGTTCAAAATCTCCGGCTGCAACGTCATCATCGGCAAAGGCGGCATGACGTCGGCGACCTACCGCGAGCATTTCGTGCCCAACAATGCGGTCTATCTGACCACGGTCGGCTACGGCACCGGCGCGCTGCTCGGCCGCGGCATCAAGCGCGTCGCCGGCGTCTACTGGCTCGAGGAGCTCGGCCTCGCGCAAGCGGTCTGGGTGCTCGACGTGGAAAAATTCGGCCCGTTCCTGGTCGAGAGCGATCTTGCCGGCAATTCGCTGTTCGAGCGCGAGAACGCCAAGATCGCGCCCGGGCTCGACCGGCTTTATGCCGGCACCAGGCCGGCGACGCTTCGCCGCTACGGCGAGACCGACGACAAGACCGAGGAAGTCATCTGAACGCGCCGCGACGCGCCGTCGCGCGAACGCTCAACCTTGCTGCGGCCGTACCGTGACGTGTCGTGGCCGTTGACATGAGCAGCCACGGGTTGCAGAATTAAAATCTACATTACTGTCGGCTGCGAATGGCTTTTCCGTCGCGTCGCGCGACGAAGCAAACTCCCGGGGCGGGGGATGGCAGGACAGCATAGCAACGTGGTAGCGCGGTCTTTCCGCATTCGCGCCATTTCGACTTTTCCAGAACCGCTTTGGGTTTTTGAATTTTCCCGCAGCGGCATACTGAGCCGCCGAGTCTATGCGGCGCCTTCATCCGCTCTGGCGCCGCCCAATCCCAGGCTCGATTCACGACGCCGGATCGACAACGGCAGAGGAATTTGATGGCGCACACTATCCACCGGATCTTTATCAATCCGCCGATTGCGATCGCCCGGCTCGGCGGCAGCAGTGCACCGCAGGACGCATATTGCTGGGTGACCCCGGTCAATCCCCGCTCCGACGGCAATACCGTGATCGCGCCGTGGTGGACCTTCGAGGTGCTCAGCGACGGCACCGTCGACCCGCGCATGCCGACCAGCGTTCGTCTGCGCGACGGCGACCTGATCCGGCCGGTGGCGCCGTTCTTCGAAATCTGGGCCTTGGTGGGAGAACCCGGCAGCCCGCATCCGCAATGGCACGAAGAGCCGCTGACACCGGCCCTGTTGAAAAAATGCGGAACCGATGAGTCGGCGCTTACGATTCAAATCGATGCAAAAAACCGCAAGGCGGCGCGGCGAATGGTCAACTCCGACCTCGTCTACGGTACATTTCCGCCGGTCAGCGTGCGCGGCGACGATCACGATGTACACGTGGTGCTCGCGAGCAGTCCGCCCGGCGTGGTCATACCCATGATCCCCGACGGGCGGAACATTCCGCTCGGCAGTATCCAAATCATGCGCAGCCGCAAGCAGCCAAGGGACAGCGGCGCTGAATGGAAACACGCGGTCAATGTCGAGGTGATCCGCTTTCGTTTTACGCCAGGTCGCGGCCATTTCTATGGTCCGCCCGAGGCAGCCCGCCAAGCCGGAAGGAATCACGGGATTGCAGTCGAGAAAGTCAATGCATTCCTGGATCCCGACGCGGGTTGGTTCGACCACAGGCCGCACCAGAATATCGTGCCGGTCGACACCTATGACGCTTTGCGCGTGCAGGAGGACACCGGAGCGTCCCTCGGCGTCGTCGACGATACCTGCGAAGCGCGCGTGACAGTGACGCTCGCCCTTCCCGGCAAACGCCAATCGCCGCGAGTTGCGCACGCCAATATATTCGTCGGCCCGCCGGATTTTGGCCCCGACCGGCGCCCGTTTCTTTCCTTGGCCGACGAGCTTCAGGATCGTGGCAGCGGCACGGCGGAGCGCAATGCAGCCTTGAGCAAGCCGCATCGCGAGCTTTGGGTGCTGGACTTGTTCGAACGCATTTACGAGACGGTATCGCTGCTCAATCTCGATCAGATTCAATCCACCGGTGCGCTTCGGCTGACGGGACGTCGGCTCCGCGCCAAACCGATTGCCGGCGACCAGGTTTTGAAGCCGCATAAGCATGCCATGACCAAATGGGATGCGTTGCGCAATAACGCATATAAAATTCCTTCGAGCAGCGGCGAAGAGCCATTGCCGTTGTCGGAGCAAGCGCGCTCGCGTCATTTGTCGATACAGGACATCGACGCCCTGAAGGAGCTTATTGCCGAGCATCCCGACCGCCTGGAAAAGCTGATCCGGCAACCGTTCGAAGTGGAGCGCGGTGAGGACGGGAATGTGACGACGATGCGCATGCCGCCGTTCATGCGCAATTCAAATGCCTATCCGCTAACGTTGTCGACCTGGCAGTACGACCTGTTGATGGATTGGGTGAAATCGGTGCCGACGCGCCGCCGGCCATCGCGCGCCGCCGGACCGAAACTCTCGCCCGAAGCCGACAAGCGCCGCAGAAGGGTGCTGGCGCGGCTTGGCCGCGGAAAGCAGCGCTGATGCAGCGCATCGCCACGATCCCGTGCGAGCCCGCGGCGCCGATGTTGCACCGGTTCCGCTCGGACGACGGCGAGCATCTGCTGGTCATTCCCTACAGTCGGCTTTTTGATCTTTCGCCGGAATTGGCGCGGATTCTCGATCGCGGCGGCGCCGAATGCGATGATCTCGTCCGCGCGCTGGCGCAACCGGCAATCGGCGAAGACCCGCTTGACGACGTCGTGGCGCCGCAGCCGCAGAGTATCTCGCTGAACGTCAGTTCGAGTTGCAACCTCTCCTGTTCCTATTGTTACGCGGCGCGGGGCGGCTTCGAGGGGGCGCAGAACGAGCCGATGAAGTGGGAAACCGCGCGTGCCGCCATTGATGCGCTGTTGGCGCGCGCCGATGCGACGGCGCCGATCACCGTCGGATTTTTAGGCGGCGAGCCGTTCGTCAACCGAGCACTGCTCCATGCTTGCGTCCAATATGCGCACACCGAAGGCGCGCACCGTGGTCTCGACGTACGCTTTTCCGTCACCACCAACGGCACATTGCTGCGACCTGAGGATATCGCGCTCATCCGCGCGCACCGATTTGCGGTGACGATCAGCATCGACGGTGGCGCCCAGGTGCACAATCGCCAGCGACCGAGCCCGGGTAAGCGCGACAGCTTCGCTCAGCTCAGGCAGGCAGTCGCGCCGCTCCTCGCCGAGCCGGGTTTGGCGCAAATCGCCGCGCGCGCGACGGTCACGCGCCATGATTTCGATCTCTCCCGGCGCTTCAACGACATCGTCGCCGTCGGCTTTTCCGAAGTCGGCTTTGCGCCGCTGCGCATGGACAAGGGTCGCGGCGACGCATTGCGCGAGCAAGACTGGCCCGCCTATCTCGAAGCATTGCAAGGGCTTGCCCGCAGCGAGCTGGCGCGGGCGCGGAGCGGCGCGGCGATCCGCCTGAGTAATCTCGCCATCGCGCTCAAACAGATCGCACGCGGCGCCAGCTCGCCTTATCCGTGCGGCGCCGGCGGCGGCTATTTTTCCGTGGCTGCGGACGGCCGCTGGTATGCATGCCATCGCGCCATCGGCACCCGCGATTTCGAAATGGGCGACAGCTTGGGCCTCGACGGCGAGCGCCGCCGCGCTTTCCTAAAGCGTCGCCACGTCCACGCCCAGGATGCGTGCCGGACCTGCTGGGCGCGCTACCTGTGCTCCGGCGCCTGTCACCAGGAAGCAGCCGCGCGATCCGAACCGGCGTGCGATTTTATTCGCAGCTGGCTCGAATTCTGCCTAGGCGCCTATTGCGAACTTTCCGCGCATCTGGAGGCGAAAGTGCTATGAGCAAGTTGGATCAGCCCAAGCTCATTCCCCGCAACGCGCCCGCTTTGCGCAAGGCTCGCGAGAAAAATCCGCAGCCGCACCTGGTCGCCGGCAATCCGATATCGACTAGGCTGGAATCCGGCATCGGCAATTGCTTTCCGGGCCTGGAGTGCGACTTGCGCAATCTGGAGCGGCGCTTTTTTCCGTTTCTCGAAATGGATATGCCCGACGTCGAAATCAGTCTGTTCCAGGTCGATATCGACGGCGCCATGGCCGCCAGGAAAGCGGGCAAAATCACCCAGGCTACCTTGGATGCGTACTGGACGCTGCATAAGGAAACGGGATGGATCGTTGAGACCATGTCCGGCACTTTCGGGCCGCTCGGGCATCTCACCCTGACGATGGCCAGCCTGAAAACGACCTCGACCGGCCCGGGCCGACAACCGCCGGATCCGTGGACCGCGGTTCGCCTGCTCACCGAAGGAACCGACGTGCGCCTAGTGCTGCAGATGAAATCCGCGCCGACGGCAAAAAAGGTGACAATAACGGCACAGCGTGCGCGCTATCTCGGCGATGACGGCGCGCTGGCCGCGATGTTCCTGCCCGGCGAACTCACACAATCGCTGTGCAGCCCATGGACGCACGACTTCCGCGATTGCGCGTGCTTCTACTGGGCGTCGAACCATCCGGACATCGCATTACCGCCCCTTCCATCAAAGCACACCACCGATCCGGTGTGGAACTTTGCCGTTCCGTGGGAACGGAGCGACCGCACAATCGGAAAGCGGCCGCCGGCCAAGGCTACGGTGGAGTACGCGGATGAGCTCGACTATTACCAAATCAACGGAGTGTGGCAGAGCTTGAACTTCGTGCTCGAGCGCCGCGAGCAACGCGGCCCTTATGTGCAACGTGGCTTCGCCGGCAAGGAGCTCGACAGCAAAGCCGAGCTGGAAACCCATTTGCGCTATGCGGCGGGCGTCGAGCTTGCCGTTTTGCAAGAATATCTGACGGCCGCGTATTCGCTCAAACCTGAGGCGGACTTGTCCGGCCGGATCGGCGACGACGTCCGTGCGGCCTATGCCGAGATCATGCGCATCGCGATCGGCGAAATGCGCCATCTGCGCGCCGTCAACGATGTGCTCGCCGCCATCGTCGGTCGTCCCCAATACACGCCTGCGCTCGGGGTCGCCACCGCGCTTCCTGGCGCGAAACCGGGACAATGGTGGCGGGTAGTACCCAATCCGCTGACGGCTGGAGCGCTGCAGCGCTTTATTGACATCGAAGCGCCATCGGAATCGGTCGATGGCGTTTACGCCCGGATTCTCGCCACGTTAAATCAGCAACAGACCGATCTGGAAAAGAAAGACGAAAACATCCAGGCGATCCGCACCGTCATGGCGGAAGGAGAAGACCATTACCGGACCTTCCGTGACATTCAGGAATGGCTCAAACCGTACCTGCACGACGAGACCAAATACCTGCGCCGGCGCAACCTGACATTGCCACCACAAGGCAACAAAGCGAATCAGGTTCTGCAGCAGCATTACCGAACGCTGCTCGATCTGCTTTACAAGGGATATAAGGCCGGAATGCCGAACGGCGCCGAAAATCTCAACCAGGCGCGCAATTTGATGATCGCGAAAAAAGCGGACAAAACCGAGAAGCTTGAGTCCATCGCCGATGCCGCCAAGGCGGTGGCGGACAACGGATTCCTCGTCTCCTTCGTCACTCCGCCCGGCCCGCACTTCAAGCCGGTCAATCCGCCGGACCCGAAATTCAAGTTGTCGGCAGCGACTTGAGCCGGCCAAAAACATACGACATCGCGGTTCTGGGCGGCGGTGCCGCCGGCTTGGCGGCGGCGCTGACGGCGGCGAAAAGCGCCAGAACGGTCCTTGTTCTCAATCGACCATTCGATCCTCACGCACCGCTTCGTATCGATGCCATCCCCGCGCGCACGCTTGCGCTTCTGGTGGAATTCAGCATCACGCCGAGCGCGATCGGAGCGGAGCGCTTGCACGATCGCCAACAATCATGCTGGGCGACCGAGCTCCCGCAATGGAGCCGCGGGCCGCAGACTGCCCACATCGAACGGCCGGCACTCGAGGCGGCGTTATTCGACATGGTGCGTGCCAACGGCCGCATCGATATTGTCGTCGACCGCGTCAAGCCGAAATACCGCCGTGGCTTCACCGGCACCTGCTGGTCGGCGCGTCACCTTATCGATGCTACGGGACGCGCGGCCGTCACCGCGCAGGCGCGGGTGCGGCCGCGACCGGCATGGGGAAGCCGGTTCTTCTGGGCTCCGCGAACCGCAGTCCGCGCGACGCCGGAATTTCGTATCGCCGCCCTGCCCGGCGGCTATGCCTATCGGCTCGGTTCGGCGGACCATATCGGCATCGGCCTCGTCGGCCGCGGGGCGTTGTTGAAATCGGACGCCCCGGCGTTGGGCCGCTTGCTGCGGCAGACGGACGCCCAATGGCTTTGCGAAGATATGCCCCCTCTGGAATCGATGGTCCGCGGCGCGTCCGGCGTAACGTCGGTGCAATGGGCCGTGCCCGGACGTGCCGTGCTCATTGGTGACGCCTCGATCGCCCGCGATCCGTTGTCGTCGCAGGGCCTCGCGGCGTCATTGAGTGACGCGCTTTACGGCGTCGCCGTAATTTTGACGGGCGACATCGCCAGCCTGCGTGCGCGCCAGGCAGAGAATCTCCGTGCGCATTTGATGTGTCTCAAAGCCGCGCTGATGCAGTGCCGATATCTCGACAACGCCCATTGGACGGCATATGAGAGATTTATCGTGGCGAATATCACGGGCCGTGTGGATCGACCGGCGTCCGCGTTGCGGCATGGACGTCTGGAGACGATGCCGGAGTATTGAGCAACGCGACGTGGAAAAATTCGGCTCCTTCCTGGTCGAGAGCGATCTTGGCGGCAATTCGCTGTTCGATCGCGAGACCGCCAAGATCGCGCCCGGACTCGACCAACTTTACGCGGAAACTAGGCCGGCGATGCTGCGCCGCCACGGCGAGACCGACGACAAGACCGAGGAAGTCACCTGAGACGGCCGATCGAGCATGGTGCGGGGCAGACAGCGATGACGAGCAGTATCCCGGCAAAAGCGTCAATCCGCGATAGAGCCATCACCGAACTGACGGAGTTTGCCATTATTGCAGCATATCTCTACGTGTTCTTGGCCGCGCTGATTTATTTGAAAGCCGCCATCCTTCACGCCCACGACATCCCGTTCACGACGTTCGGTTTTGCCGCGGCGAAGGCTCTGATCTGCGCCAAGTTCGTACTGATCGGCCGGGCTTTTCACCTTGGCGAGCGCTTCAAGGCGCTGCCCCTGATTTGGCCGACGCTGTACAAGTCGTTCATTTTTCTCGTGCTGTTGCTCATCCTCAACGCGATAGAGGAGGTGATCGTAGGCCTCATGCATCATCGCGCCGTCGCGGACTCACTGGCCCAATTCGGCGGCGGCACGCTCGGTCAGCTTATTGCAAGCAGCATCGTCGTGCTGTTGATCCTGATTCCGTTTTTCGCCTTTCGCTCACTCGGCGAGGTCGTCGGCGAGCGCAATCTCGTCCGCGTGTTCTTTCTGCAGCGTCACACCGCTGATGCCGAATGAGTGCATGTTGGAACCGGGGGCTGAAAATGATGCGTACCATCCTGACAATCTTGCCGGCGATCCTGGCCATTTCGGCGCTGCCGTCGCAACGCGCGGACGCCGATGAGGTGCGACACACGACGTTTCCCAGTGCGCTGGTGGGACGGTGGGCGCCGAGCGCCGAGCTCTGCGCGGCGAAAGACAAGTCCAACATTACGGTGGCAGCGGACGGCTACAGCACCGCCGACGGCAAATGCAGCGTGCGGTGGATCGTGGTGACACCGGGTTCGCTCGGGACCAACTACGCCGTGCATGCCCAGTGCGAGGGCGATGCGCAACTCGCCAAGCCCGATGTTGTCAATATGATTCTGCGACCCGAGGGCGGCGACCGGGTCTCGATCGGCAAATCCTTCACCGATCTCAAGCCTTATCTGCGCTGTCCGTGAGGCCGGCCCGCGAATACGCGAGCCGCGGCGACGCAGGCTCCGGAGATGAACCATGAGTCCCGCCGTTTTGTCGTGCGTGATCTTTGCGTTGACCCTCGGCGGCATCGTGCTCGGCGCATTGCAGCGGACCACGCTGCCGCAACATCATCTCAGCAAAGAATCGCAGGACGTCGTGCGCCTCGGCGTCGGCCTGATCGCGACCATCGCGGCGCTGGTGCTTGGTTTGCTGATTGCCGCGGCCAAGGGTTCGTTCGATACCCAAAGCGGCCAGGTCAAACAAATCACCGCCGACATCATCCTGCTCGACGCTTTGCTGGATCAATATGGCCCGGAAGCGCTGCCGATCGGCACCCAGATGCGCGGCGTGATCGGGCCGTTCGCCGATCGGCTTTGGCACGAAACGCCAGCGGCGGCCGCCGCGCCGTTTGCAATGAACGCGGCAACCGAAAGCGTCTATGTGGCGATTCAAGCACTGTCGCCGCGCAACGAACTCCAACGGTCGCTGCAGAGCCGGGCGGCGCAGGTCAGCACCGATTTGGCGCAAACCCGCCTGTTGCTGTTCGCGGAATCCGATAGCGCCATTCCGGCGCCCTTTATCGCCATCCTGGCGTTCTGGCTCATTATCATATTCGCCAGCTTCAGCCTGTTCGCCGCGCTGAACGTGACGGTGTTCGCGTTCCTGTCGCTGTTTGCGCTGTCGGCATCGTGCGCGATCTTTTTGATCTTGGAGCTGAGCGAGCCGTTCACCGGCTTGCTGATGGTTCCCAGCACGCCGCTGCGCAACGCCCTTGCACCGCTCGGCTAATTGCCGGAGACCGCGCCTCAACTGTGCTCGCGATACCAGCGCTCGGCGCCGGGGTGGAACGGCACGTCCATCGGCGTCGAGTCGGTCTCGCGGACCATGTGCAGGGCCGAGCCGCCGGTACCCTTCTCCCAAGGCACCTCCGATTCGCGCGCGGCGAGCGCGCCGCAAATATCGTAGGCCATCTGCTCGGGGAGCGACGCGCTGGTGTAGATCGGCCAGCCGCTGAAATCGAGTGTATCGAAATCCCGCGCCAGGCCCGGGAAGCGCGCCTTGGGCAGTAGAACCCGCCGCCATCCCAGCCGGCCCAGCGCATCGAACTCGTTTGGCTCGATCTCGAATGGCACGAGGCCCGCCGCCAGCGCCTCGTTCAGCCACACCTTGATGCCCTCGTCGAACACCGCGTCGATCTCGCCGCGCGCCAGCAGATCGAGGCGGCGCACGTCGGACGGCCCGCCGCAGGTGATGATGCGCCCGCCCCAGGCCTCGATGTCCTGAAGTTTTAGGCCATGCAGGGCAAAAGCCTGCTCGATCAAGACCAGGGTCGAGTGCGTCGGATCTTCGCGCACCGACAAGCGCAGCGGATACTGCTTCGCTTTGAGGTCACTGAACGAGCCAATGCCCGTCCGCGGGTGCACCATGAAGACGAAGCGATCCCAGCTCGGATAGGACGCGATGATCCGTAACGGCAGCGCCGTGCGGAACAATCCGACGCCGCGATAGGCTTGGGTGAGCAGCGCCGACGGATTGACGAAGGCGGCTTCAACGCCGCCCTTCGCCACTTCTTCGGCCAGAATGGCCGAGCCGGTCGCGAGCCGCAGCCACGGCCGGAATTCTTCGCCCGACCCGCTGCCGACCGTGATGACCATGTCTCGATTGCCGCCGTAAGGCGTCGCCGGATTGCCGGCGATATGCAGGCCGATCTCCCACAGGGTCTTGGCGCGCACAAAATTTGCGCCTTTCGGCAACGGTTCCATGGCAGGCATCTCCAATCGGGATGAATGGCATCGACCGCGATGCCGGGACGTGAGGAGCGGGCGTTCAACCGGCGAGGTCGTAGGGAATCTGCGTCGGGCCGTAACGTTCGACCACCGTGTTGGTCGCGCGATCGTATTGATGCTGCAGCACCGTGCCTTCGCCGAGTTTTTGGCTGCGCACGATGATCGCCACCGAGCGGGTCGGACCGCCCTGCTCGGCATGAACGGCGCGCGGCGCCACCAGATCGACCTTGCCTTGCGAGCCGGTCGTCACCGAAGCGAGCTTGACCTCGGCATGACCCGGCCGGCTGCCGTCGTCGACGCGCTCGAAGCGCTCGAGACTCTCGGTGCCGTCGAGCACGCCATAGAGCACCCAGGCATCGGCGTGATCGTGCACGCTGCCAGTGCGCCCCGGCATGCGCACCACGCCGTTGACGACGAAAGCGTAGTCCGGATCGACATAAAGCAGAAGATTCTTGCGGCCCTCGGTGGACGGCCAGTGCGCCGAATGGGCTTTGAGCGTGTCGTCCAGCACCAGCCGTTCCAGGAGCGGTTGCGCCCGTTCCATGCGGCGTTGATCGTCGGCTTCCGCTGCCCACACCGCGCGCAAGTCGCCAATGAATTTTTCGAAAACCGGCAAACGCTGCGCGGCAAGATTTGACATGGCTGTTTCCTTCACTCGAACAACGGCTCGCCTTCGACGGTGCAGCGGCGCAAGAGCCGGCGTTCTTCCTTCGGAAAATCGGTGCGGGCGTGGATGGTGCAGCGGTTGTCCCACATCAGAAAGTCGCCGAGCTGCCAGACGTGCTCGAAGATGAACTCGCGGCGCTCGCCGATCGCGTAAAGCTCCCTGAGGATGGCATCGCTGACCTCCGGGTCCATGCCTTCGATACGCGTCGTCATCAGCCGGTCGACAAACAACGTTTTGCGCCCGGTATCGGGATGGGTGATGAAGATCGGGTGGGCGTGATGCGGAATGCCGCTGATGTCGCCTGACGAATTGGCCTGCTTAGCGCGATTGTATTCGTGGATGTGCAGCGCCGTTTTGCCCTTGAGATTCTCTTTCAACGCGGGCGGCACCGCTTCATAGGCCTTGTACATGTTGGAGAACATCGTATTGCCACCGCGCGACGGCAGTTCGAGCGCATAGAGGAACGTGTATTTGTAGGGCCGCGGCGTGTAGCCGGAATCGATGTGGAACCAGAACTCGCCCTCGCCGAAGGCGCCGATCGGCTTGCCGTCGACTTTGATGTTGCTGACCAGCAGCACCTTCTCGTTGTCCTGCTGGACGCCCTCGGTACGGGTGCGTAGCGCCTCGGGCGCCTTCTTGCGGCTGCCGAGGTCGCCGAAATAGGACGCAAAGCGCAGCTGGTCGTCCTGCGAGACTTTTTGGCCGCGGAACACCAGCACCAGATGCTTGGCCCAGGCGTCCTTGATGGCCTTCACCTCGTGCGCCGAGAGCGGTTTGGACAGATCGACCCCGCTGATTTCGGCGCCGCAGGCCGGCGACAGCGGCGTGACCTCGATCTTCGACGCGGCTTCGATATCGATCGTGTCTTGCATGGGGCGCTTCCTCTGCGGCCAAGCGTCGGCTTCACGCCGGCCGACTTGATGTAAGATGTACCGCGATAAGCCCGCACCCTCAAGGAGCCGGGCGCGCCGCGCGGAGGAAACAGCCATGCGCAAAGTGATTGCACTTGCTCTCGCCTTGCTCGCCGCAGGCACGCTCAACGCGCAGGCGCAAGGCTATCCGTCGCACGTCATCACCATCATCGTGCCCTACCCGGCCGGCGGGCCGACCGACACCATCGCGCGCCTATTGGCCGATCGGATGCAGTCGGCGCTTGGCCAAACCATCATCGTCGAGAACGTCAGCGGCGCCGGCGGCGCCATCGGCGTCGGCCGCGTCGCCCACTCAGCGCCCGACGGCTACACGGTGAGCATCGGCCACGTGCAGACCCACGTCTTCAATCCGGCGATCATGAAGCTCGACTACGACGTGGTGAGCGATTTCGAGCCGGTCTCGCTGATCGCCGACACGCCGATCTGGATCATCGCCAGAAAGACGCTGCCGGCCGACGACCTCAAAGGGCTCATCGCCTGGCTCAAGGAGCAGAACGGCAAGGCCACCATGGGCACGGTCGGGGTCGGCGGCCCCACCGACGTCGCCGGCCGCATCTTCGCCAAGGAGACCGGCACCGCGTTCCAGATCGTGCCCTACCGCGGCGGCGCGCCGCTCGCCGAGGACCTGCTCGGCGGTCATATCGACTTCGACGTCGGTCAGGCCGCCTCGACGCTGACTTACGTGCAGAGCGGTGAGCTCAAGGCCTATGCGGTGCTGCAGCCCAAGCGCTGGTGGGCGGCGCCCAGCGTGCCGACGCTTGACGAGCTCGGCTTCCACGACATCGACGCCAGTTTTTGGCACGGCATCTGGGTGCCGAAGGGCACGCCGCAGGAGGCAATCGCCAAGCTCAACGCCGCCATTCGCACGGCGCTGGCCGATCCCGCCATCCAGGAGCGGTTCAAGAAAATCGGCCAGGAAATCTGGCCGGTCGAGGATCAAACGCCGGCCGCGCTGGCCGCAAAGCAGAAGGCGGAAATCGCCCGCTGGACGCCGGTGATCAAGGCGAGCGGCATCAAGGCCGAATGACAATCATGGGCGCGCTCGACCAGCTAGAACCGATCGAAAAGGCCAGCAAGGATGCGCTCGTCGCGCTGCAGCTCGATCGCCTGAAGGCGACGCTGCATCAGGCTTACGAGCGTGTGCCGCATTACAAGAAAAAGCTCGACGCCGCCGGCGTGCATCCGTCCGACCTGAAACAACTTGTCGATCTTGCCAAATTTCCGTTCACCACCAAGGAGGATTTGAGGCAGAACTATCCGTTCGGCATGTTCGCGGTGCCGATGGCCGACATCGTGCGCATCCACGCCTCGAGCGGCACCACCGGCAAGCCGACCGTCGTCGGCTATACCAAGGGCGACATCGACACCTGGTCGCTGTTGATGGCGCGCTCGATCCGCGCCGCCGGCGGCCGCTCCGCCGACAAAATCCACGTCGCTTACGGCTACGGCCTGTTCACCGGCGGGCTCGGCGCGCATTACGGCGGCGAGGCTTTGGGCGCCGCCGTCATTCCAGTCGGCGGCGGTTTTACGGAGCGGCAGGTGCAGCTTATCCGCGATTTTCAGCCCGACATCATCATGGTGACGCCGTCCTATATGCTCGCCATCGCCGACGAGTTCGAGCGCCAGGGATTTTCCCCCGCCGACTGCAGCCTGCGCATCGGCATTTTCGGCGCCGAGCCGTGGACCGAAACCATGCGCGCGGAAATCGAGCGTCGCATGGGCCTGCAGGCGCTCGATCTCTACGGCCTGTCGGAAGTCATGGGGCCCGGCGTCGCGCAGGAATGCTCCGAGACGCGCGACGGGCTGACGGTCTGGGAGGATCACTTCTTCCCCGAAATCATCGATCCGGACACCGGCCGCGTGCTGCCCAACGGCGAGACCGGCGAGCTGGTCTTCACGTCCCTGACCAAGGAGGCGATGCCGGTCATCCGCTATCGCACCCGCGATTTGACCCGGCTGCTTCCCGGCACGGCGCGCACCATGCGCCGCATCGAACGCGTCAAGGGCCGCAGCGACGACATGCTGATCATCCGCGGCGTCAACGTCTTTCCCTCGCAGATCGAAGCGGTGCTCGGCAAGGAACCGCAACTGGCGCCGCATTATGTCCTGGAAGTGAGCCGGCCGCACGCGCTCGACGAGCTCGACGTGCTGATCGAAATGCGGCCCGAGCTTGCCGGAAAATTGAGCGCCAAGGAAAATGCGGCGCTGGCGAAGCAAGCCGAGCACCTGATCAAGGCCTATGTCGGCGTCACCGCCACGGTGCGGGTGCTGGAGCCGGGCACCATCGAGCGCTCCCAAGGCAAGGCCAAGCGCGTCATCGACCGGCGGGCGAAAAGCTGAAATGCCGAATGCAATATTGAAAGGATTGGCGCCATGAGTGTCGATACCGCCATGCCTGCGGCTGAACTGCAGTCCGCCGGGCTCGATCAGCGCGCGGTCGCCGAATGGATCGCGGCCGCGCCAAAGCGCACCGGCGATTACTATGTCGATCGGCCGCGCTATTCGCGCTACTGGCAGCTCGGCGCCGATCTGCTCGGCCGCCTGCCGCACAAGCCGGCGCGAAGTCCGGGTGAGGCGCGCGCGGCACAGTCCATTCTCGCCGCCGCGCGCGACCAGCGCGAGCATTTCCTCGCAGCCCACGTCGAGACGCTCTACGACGAGCTGACCCACCAACGCTCGCGTTTCATTCGCTTGGAAGATCTGGTCTTCGCCGCCGCCATGGCCGTCCCCGGCCTGACGCCGACCGCCGCGCAAGTCGCGGCCGAGGCCGGGCATTTGCAGGGCGAAAAGGACGGCGTCGAAATCGACCAGGGCATTTTCCTCGCCCATGTGCTCGCTAGCGAAACCGCCGGCCGCCATCTCTGCCATGCCATGCTGCTGCCGCGGCGGGAGACCGCGGAACGCCTGCACGCATTCAACGCCGACGGGCGCCTTGATCTCGGCAAGGTGACCGTCGAGCGCCGCGGCAAGGCGGCGATCGTCACCTCGAAGAACGAGCGCTTCCTCAACGCCGAGGACGACACCACGCTCGACGCCATGGAGACCGCAGTCGACGTCGCCATCCTCGATGCCAAGAGCGACATCGCCGTGCTGCGCGGCGGTGAAGTCGAGCATCCCAAATATCGCGGCCGAAGACTATTCGGCGCCGGCATCAACCTGACGCATCTTTATCGCGGCCAGATTCCGTTTGTCTGGTTCCTCAGGCGCGATCTCGGCTTCGTGCATAAATTCTTCCGCGGCGTGGCGCGCCCCGAACTCTTGCCGGACGACGTGCACGGCACGGCCATCGAAAAACCGTGGATCGCCGCGGTCGAGGGCTTCGCCATCGGCGGCCATTGCCAGATCCTGCTGACCATGGACTACGTGCTCGCCTCTGCCGACGCCTTTATGACGTTACCGGCGCGCAAGGAAGGCATCATTCCGGGCGCCGCCAATCTGCGCCTGCCGCGCTTCACCGGCGACCGCATCGCGCGCCAGGCCATCCAGTATGAGCGCAAGCTGGTCTGCGACAGCCCGGAAGGCCGTTTGATCTGCGACGAGATCGCGCCAGCCGCCGCCATGGACGCAGCCCTCGATCGCGTCATCGCCGGGCTGACCAGCTCCGGCGCGGTCAGCGCCACATCAAACCGCCGCGCGCTGCGCATCGGGCAGGAGACGCTCGACACATTCCGGATGTATTTTTCCGCTTACGCCCGCGACCAGGCCTATTGCCATTTCAGCCCCGCGCTGATCGCCAATCTCGAGCGCGAGTGGAATGCGCATAACAGGAAGGTTTGAAATTCGTGCAGCACGCTCAGAACGTGGCAAGAACTCCGGCGTACCAATTCAAACGGTCCGTCTCATCCGCATTCTGGATGCCGCGCCCCAAATAGCCCAGAAGGTGAAATGCATCGTTGACGTCGTAATGGACCCCGGCGCCGATCGACGTCATCACTTCGCCGCCTTTGGTATCCGACGTCTGGTGAAAGATCTCCAAGCCCACCTGCAAGTTGGGGGCGATCTGACGCGTCACCACCAATCCGGTCTGGCAGAAGTCTTGTGAATCGCCGCCACGATTGATCTCGCAGCCGCCGCCGCCAAACGCCGACCACGGACCCCAGTCTTTTTGCATCCATACCGGGAGAAAATACGAAGCGTGCCGCTCGCCGACATTCGTCGCCGCGCTCGGCAGAAACACCCTGGGAAAGACGGCAACGTCCAGTCCGAAATTCTGCTGTGTCAGGAAGCGGTATTTTGCGGCGAGTTCGACATTGCCGACGCCGCCCATCAACGGACCGCCTCCCAGCTGGTCATAGGCCGCAGGCACTGTGGCCGTGAGTTGCAGGTTCGGCGCTCCGCCGTAATTGATGTCGATACCCGCTTCCCCGTTCGTGTCACCCCGCATCGCAGTCCCGTTCGTGAAGGTATATATTTCGAAGTGCTTGTAATCGGTCGGCTCCGGATCGTCCGCCAGATATGGCGGCCCCGCCATTGCCGGAGTCACGCCCAAGAACAGCGCCCCACAAACGCACATTCGAACCGCAGAAGATATCACCGTCGACCTCCCACCCAAGGACAGGCTACCAGATTGCCAAGTGCCGCGCTGCGGTGAGTCCGCAATACGCCATTGTCGGTCGTCACCGTCGAGCTATAGGAGCAAGGACAAGATGCCAGACGCCGTCGCACGGACCGCGAGCAAGATTCCCGAAGTCACGCTGGTCTTCTGGATCATCAAGATTGCGGCGACGACGCTCGGCGAGACCGGCGGCGATACCGTCACCATGACGCTGAACTGGGGTTACCTTCTCGGCACAGCGCTGTTTCTGGCGCTGCTGGTCGTGCTTGTGATGTGCCAGATCGCGGCGAAGAAATTCTATCCGTTCCTGTACTGGGCGACGATCGTCGCCTCGACCACCGCAGGCACTACCATGGCCGACTTCGCCGATCGCTCGCTCGGCATCGGTTATGCCGGAGGGTCGTCGCTGCTCTTCGCCTGCGTCATCGCCACGCTCGGCGCATGGTACTGGTCGCAAGGCTCCATATCGGTCGCCACCGTCACCACGCCGAAAGTGGAAGCATTTTACTGGGTCGCCATCACGTTCTCGCAGACGCTCGGAACGGCGCTCGGCGACTGGATGGCCGACGGCCTGGGATATGAACACGGCGCGTTCGTATTCGGCGCCGGATTGGCTCTGCTCGCTGCCGCCTATTTCTGGATCAACGTCTCGCGGATCTTCTTATTCTGGGCCGCCTTCATCCTAACGCGTCCGCTTGGCGCCTCGGTCGGCGATTTCCTCGACAAGCCGGTCAGCAACGGCGGATTGGCATTCAGCCGCCCGATCGCGTCTGCGATCATCGGAGCTTTCATCATCCTTTGTATCCTCATTTTGCCGCAACGAGCCGGACAACATCCCGGCGCAGCCGAGACTGCGGCATAGCGGCGAAGCGCTTAGACCACTTGCCGCAGGAATGTGCGCTCCTCGGACAAAATGAAGCGCTCCGTTTGCGCCAGCATGAAGTTGGCGGCGCCTTCGCTGTCGGACTTCAGCCGCGCCCGGTAGGTTTCGTAGGCCGCCAAGCTCTCGAACGAGATCAGCCCATAGGCGATGTTGTCGGTGCCTTCGTGCGGCATCCAATAGCCAACAACCTTGCCGCCGCACTTGGGAATTATCGTCAGCCAGTTGCGGGCATAGGCCTCAAAGCCGTCACGCTTATAGGGATCGAGCTGGTAGCGAATGAAAACGGTGATGGTCATCGCGGCCTCCTGCCGGTTGGCTGCGCGCATGTTGCCGCAAAGCGATGCCGCGATGCTTCGGCAAATATCGTAGTTTGAAATCCGTCAGGAAAAGGCAATTCGCCTGCTGCTGGTGATCTCGCTACCCGCGTTGCGGATGCGGGTTACTGCTTCAGCAATCGGCTCGACCGCGACCGCCATGTGATAGGCGTTGGCGTGCAGGAGAGAGTCTGGGTCACGCACGATGGCGACGTGGCCTTTCCAGAAAATCAGGTCGCCGCGCCTAAGGGCGGAGAGATCGCCGGCCACCACCGTTCCCAATGCCTGTTCCTGCATGTCGCTGTCGCGTGGGCACGAGATCCCGCATGCGGTCTGCGCGACCTGGACGAGCCCGGAGCAATCGAGGCCGAGCGCCGTCTTGCCGCCCCACAGATAAGGCGTGCCAATGAAGCGCTCGGCAACCGCCACGTAATCCGTTTCATTCCAGTCGAGCGGCGCAAGATGCGCGGCCGGCACATAGGCGCCAGATGACGTCACCGCCATGCGATCCTCGATGCGCGCGATGTTTAGTCGTGCGCCGAGCGGCAGCGCTTCGAGCGGCGGCAGCTTGATCGAGGGGCCGGGGAACGCCAACGTGCGCAGCGCCATTACCTTATGGGTCGGCTCAGCGCCTAGCGGCGCCAGCGCGTTGTCCGGCAGCCAGCCGACGTAACCGTCGGCGGCGAGCTGGCCCCAGGCCCAGCCCTCGCCATTCGCATCATAGATCGTCACGCGCTCGCCCTTGAGCGCTTCGGTGTCGAGCGGCGCATCGGGCCGCGGCTCGCGGCGCAGCGGCGCCTGCGGATCGATGACTTCGCAGACGTGGCCTTCGACATAGCGCGCCGCCTGCACTTTACCTTCGAGATGCTTCGCCGCCAGATCGGCGCGGGCCGGGGTGACGCGGGGATCAGGCATCGGCCGTTCAGCCGTAGCGGGCGGCGAGCAGCGCATAGAGCGCCCGCGCCACTTGGCAGTCGCCGCCTTCCGGCCGGCCCGGCTTGGCGGTCGCCGACCAGGCGAACAGGTCGAAATGCAGCCACGACTTTGCGCTGACGAAGCGACGCATGAACAAGGCCGCTGTGATGGCGCCGCCCTGGCTGCCGCCGACATTGTTGATGTCGGCGACCTTGGACTCCAGCATTGCCTCGTAGGGCCGCCACAGCGGCAGGCGCCACAGCGGATCGTTCTCGCTAGCCGCGCAATTCATCACCTCGCCGGCGAGCGCATCGTCGTCGGTGAAGAAGGCCGGCACGTCGGGGCCGAGTGCGACCCGCGCGGCGCCGGTCAGCGTGGCGAAATCGGCGATCAGCGCCGGCTTCTCCTCGTCGGCCAGCGCCAGCGCATCGGCGAGGATGAGCCGGCCTTCGGCGTCGGTATTGCCGATCTCGACCGAAATTCCTTTGCGCGAGGTATAGATGTCACGCGGGCGGAAGCTGCCACCGGCGATGGAATTCTCGACCGCGGGAATCAGCACGCGCAGCCGCACCTTCAATCCGCGCGCCATGATCATGTGCGCCAGCGCCAAAGCCGTCGCCGCGCCACCCATGTCCTTCTTCATGTTTAGCATGCCGCTGTCCGGCTTGATGTCGAGGCCGCCGGTATCGAAGCAGACGCCCTTGCCAACCAGCGTCACGCGCGGATGAGCACTGTCGCCCCACACCATGTCGATCAGCCGCGGCGCGGCCGTCGTTGCGGCGGCACGGCCGACGGCGTG
>JBEKKM010000090.1:0-19739 GCA_050010715.1 Xanthobacteraceae bacterium
TTTTGGCCAGCATGAATTCTTCCTGCGGTTCCAGCATCGGGAACCGCCTGATTTCTTCCAGATACCGGGTAAGACCGGTTTCGCCCGATAAAATGGGCAATGCAGCAGTTTGGGCCATGACAACGCCCTCCATCTTCAAGCCCCCGCGGAGCGGCGGGCCAACGACACCGTCGCTCCCCGAGCCGGCGGCGCCAGTTCCATTATCTCGCAGTTGCAACATACACGGTCGAATCGGACCGATGGAAGTCAAGCGGCGTCACATGCGCGCGACGCAGCCGTGATCCTTTCCGTTCCATGTGAAATTACGCATTGCGAGCAAGCATCTATCCCGACAATTTAACCCCGGTCTCCGCCAGGGGCGGCCAGGGCACTACGCAAACGGGCAAGGTCAGGTGGTAGTTCCGACCGGAAAGTAAGAATCTCCCCGGTCGACGGGTGTTTCACCATCAATATATGGGCATGCAGCGCCTGCCTGCCAAGGGCCCCAAGCGCGGCCTGGGCTTCCGGCGGCAAAAGGGCGGCTTTGGTGCGGAATCCGCCGCCATAGACCTCGTCGCCCATGACCGGATGGCCGATCGAGGCCAAATGGACCCGAATCTGGTGGGTCCGGCCGGTTTCCAGCCGGCAGGCCACAAGGCTCGCCACCGGCGCCTCGGGTTTTTCTGGCTTTCCGGCCTTGCCGATCCGTCGGGGTCCCGGCCTACCCGCAAAGCGCTCCAGCACCTGCCAATGGGTGACCGCCTCGCGGCCGCCTTGGCGCACCGCCATGCGGTCGCGGGCTTTTGGGTGGCGGTCGATCGGCTTGTCGAGGACGCCGTGGGGGCGATCGGGCGCGCCCCAAACGAAGGCGAGATAGCTCCTCTCGAACGATTCGTCGGTCTTGCCATGATCGGCGAATTGCGCCGCCAGCGCCTGGTGCGCGCGGTCGTTCTTCGCCACCACCATGACGCCGGTGGTGTCCTTGTCGAGGCGATGGACGATGCCGGGGCGGCGCTCGCCGCCGATGCCGGAAAGGCTGTCGCCGCAATGGGCGATCAGCGCATTGACCAGGGTGCCGGTCCAGTTGCCGGCGGCGGGATGCACGACGAGATTGCGGGGTTTGTCGATGACGATGATGTCGTCGTCCTCGTAAATCACGCGAAGCGGGATGGCCTCGGCCGTGGGCTTGGCCGGCTCCGGCGGCGGCACGTCGACCGCGATGGCGGCGCCGGAATTGACCCGGTGATTGGGATCGCGGATCGTGCGGCCGTCGAGCGCGACGGCGCCGGTCTCGATCAGCGCCTTGAGCCGCGACCGGGACAGCTCGGCGACATGGCGGGCGAGCACGCGGTCGAGCCGTTCGCCGGCTTCCTCGGCTGCGACCACGATCGATTTCTGCGTTACACTGACTGCCATGGCCCAAATATCTAATAACAACCTATCCGGTAACCCGCCCGGCGCCGATGCGGAAGCACTGGTGGCGCGGGCGCGGCTGATGATGATCATATCCGCTCTCACCACCCTGACCGCAATCGCCGCCGTCGTCAGCGTGATCGGCTACCGCGTCTTCAATAGCGGCGGCGGCGCCATCGGCGCCGACGGCATCATCACCCTGCCGAAGGGTGCGCGGCTGATCTCGACGGTGGCCTCGGCTGGGCGCGTCGCGGTGCTGATCGACGTCGGCGGCACGAGCGAGCTGCTGACCTTCGATATCAAGACCTTGAAGCAAACCGGCCGGCTCCGCTTTGCCACCGAGCCGTGAGCGCTACGCCGGCCCGCCAACGCGCTTGCATGGCCGCGCCATCGCGTCTATTTCGAGGGCAGGCTCCCTTCGTCTAGCGGTCTAGGACGCGGCCCTCTCAAGGCTGAAACAGGGGTTCGATTCCCCTAGGGAGCGCCATGCGGCTAACTATGCTCGCAATATCACCATCATTTCTTCGTTTGCCACTTCCTCCAGGTTCGATTTGCCACTTCTGCTTTCTGACTCTCACTTGCGCATGCGCAAATCTTGAAACGCGTCCTCCAATCGCGAAAGTGCTTCCTCGAGAATTGGGCGCGGCGTAGCAAAATTGAAGCGCAGCCAGGTTTCTCCGCCGGGTCCAAACTGCTCGCCGGGGCTGCCAAAGATGCGGGCGCGCTTCTTGACTCTGTCGGTAACCTCTTTGGGCGCCAAATTGGTTCCAGAAAAATCGACCCACGCGAGATAGGTGGCGTCGAGACGCATCGAGCGTGCGCCGGGAACTGCGGCCTCAATGCGCGCATCGAATAGGTCGCGGCTCTTGGCAAGATAAGGCAGCAAGTGATCGAGCCACATTTCACCTGTCCGCCAAGCAGCCTCAGTCGCGATCATGCCGAATCTGTTGTAGGAACCAAGGCCACTCGCCGCAATGCGCGCATCAAGCTTATGCTTCAACGCGGCATTCGAGGTGATGCACGCGCCCACGTGCGCGCCAGCCAGATTAAAGGTCTTCGTCGCGGCGACGCAGGTGATCAGACGATCCGCGATCTCGGGCGCGGCAGTGATTGTTGGCGTGTGCTTCGCGCCGTCGAAGACGAGATCGCAATGGATCTCGTCGGAAACCAAGATTAAGTCATGCTCGGCGCATAATGCCGCCAGCGCGCGAAGTTCGGGGGGCGACCAGACGGTCCCACCGGGATTGTGCGGGCTGCAGAGGAAAACGACTTTTGTTCGCCGCGTCAGCTTGGCGCGTAGCGCATCCAGATCCATCGCATAGCGGCCATCGGTCTCGACAAGCTGCACATCGAGAATGCGCCGCTCATTGGCAAGAATGATCTTGCGAAACGCGTGATAGGCTGGCGGAAAGACGACGACTTCGTCGCCGGACGCGCTTACAGCCTGAAGGATAAGACCGAGCCCAGACACAATCCCAGGCGTTGGGCTCACCCAACTCGGATCTATCTGCAGGTCATGGCGGCGCGCCATCCAATCTGCGAGCGCGGCCGCCCAGCTGCCGGTGTCTGCGTAATAGCCGTGGACGGCGCGTTGAATCTCGGCAGTAAGAGCTGATGTTACTCCAGGCGGCGCGGCGAAATCCATGTCCGCCACCCACATCGGAATCGCATCGGGCGACTCGATGCCCGAAAGACGAGCGATATTGTCCCACTTGGAAGCGTGTGTGCCGCGGCGCTCGATGATGCGGTCGAAATCGAACATGAGACTTCGGCTCCTGAAGTTTGGCATGAACGCCTGATTTGCGCCGTCTTGTCCAGGACGACGCAGGATCCGCGGGTTTGCCAATCTCTGAATTTTCCATTGCGCACCAATGGCAGCGTTTGATCCCGCAATACCGGCTGACTCTGTGGCATGAAAGCAATTCTACTTATCCTTAGGGGGCGCCAGCTTCGCCCTTCGCATTTGAATTTTCTGTCTTCCAATTTGTCGTGCTACCATCCGGACGCAATGGGTCCAAACCTTCCGCGTCGGCAACAAAAGCGATTGCTGAAAGTGTTTGGCTCGCCGCGCGCCAGACGCGAGGGACGTCAACCCGCGGTCAGCGCCGGACCGAGCCAATAGCGTCCGCGCACCAGCGATGCGCGCGCGGCGCGCGCGTCGATCGCGGTCCGCACCAGCGCCGGCACGTCGCGCGGTCTTTTCAACACGGCGCGGAACATGGCGGCGATATCCGTCGTGCCGTTCGGACGCATCGCAGCGATCGCCGACGCCGGCAGCGCGCGTTTTGCCGGATCGGTGATGACCCTGATTGCGGCGAACGGGATTTCATGTTCAAGCCCCACAGCGGCGACGACGTGCGATTCCATGTCGACGGCGATGGCGCCGGTCTTGGTGTAGAGCTCGCGTTTGTCGCGCGGATGCGCGACCGGAGCGGAAACGCCTAACAGCCCGCCGGAGACCGCTCCCGGGATAGACTGCAGCAGTTTCTCCGACCAACTGCGATCGGTCGGCATGCTTCTCGAACCGCAAAGCACGTGACTGCCGACCACGCAGGCGCCGGTCGGCAATTGCGGCGCCAGGCCGCCGGCGACGCCGAAACTGACCAGGCCTTGATAGCCATGTCCGCGGGCGCGCGCGTCGGCGATCGCAGCGGTCAGCTTGCTCGCCAAATTGCGGCCGTCGCCGCTGCAAATGACCTGGACCCCCGGACCGGCAGCGATCCGGGCTTCAAAAGCCAGTCCAACAACGATGATCACGCGCCCCCCTCGTCACCCCGGCGGTAGAGCAGAAAAGCAAGGTGCTCAAGCTCCACAACCCAGCCGAATGCTGTCGCGACACCGGCCAACTTCCATATAGCCTACACGCCAAAATTCGCAATCGCCGCCCGGTGGCCGCCCTGGCATAGGCTGCGGCCCTGCCGCACTATCGCCGGCGGCCGGATCTGGCCGGCCCCGATTTGGCGCCACGGACCCGGTGAGCCGTGGCAAGCAGAATGAGCTGGATTCAGGCATTTTTGTTTGCGGACTAAAGGGTTGGAGCGTGAGGATTTTGTTGCTCGAGAGCGCCAAATGGCTAGCTGTGCTTTGCAGTATCGGCGCTGTTCTTGGCTGTGCCTATGCTTTGGTCGCGGCCTGGATCACCAGTCGCTTTGGCCGCTCCGCGATCATGCCAGCGGCAAATTATCCAGCCGTTACCATCCTCAAGCCGCTGCACGGCGCGGAGCAGCATCTTTACGGCGCTCTCGCCGGGTTCTGCACGCAGGACTATCCGAGCCCGATCCAAGTCATATTCGGCGTCGCCGATCCCGCCGATCCGGCGATCGCGACCGTTCGCGATCTGATCGCCGCCTTTCCGCGGGCCGACCTCGAATTGGTGGTCTGTTCGCGCCAGCACGGCGCCAACCGCAAGGTCTCGAACCTGATCAACATGTACGCGAAGGCTCGCCACGATGTCCTCGTCATATCCGACAGCGATATCGTCGTTGAGCGCGATTACTTGAGAACAATTGCGGCAAGCCTCGGGCAACCGGGCGTTGGCATTGTGACCCTGCTTTACGGCGGCATGGCCGCAGCCGGCCGGTGGGCCGAATTCGCCGCGGCGGCCATCGACTATCACTTCCTGCCGAACGTCATGGTTGGTCTCAAGCTTGGCCGGGCGACGCCATGCTTCGGCTCGACCATCGCCATCGAGCGGCGCACGCTCGCCGCTGTCGGCGGCCTTGCGGCGGTGGCCGATTATTTGGCGGACGATTACGCGCTCGGCGCACTGGTCCGCGGCGCCGGCCTAATCGTAGCAATTCCGGACGCGACCGTCATCCATGTCTGCACGGAGCGATCATTGCGCGAGCTGTTCGTTCACGAATTGCGCTGGGCCCGGACGGTGCGGGCCATCGATCCGCCAGGCTATGCCGGTCTCGCGGTCACGCACGCGCTGCCGCTCGCCGTTTTGGCCGCGGTGCTGGGCGGCATGACATGGGTCTCCCTCGTTCTCATCGCCGCCGCCGTGGCTTGCCGCTATATCCTGCAGCTTGCGATCGACCGCATCTTGCATCGCCGGCGGTTCTTCTGGGTCGGGCCGCTGCGCGACATGCTGTCGTTTGCGATCTTTGTCACCAGTTTTCTCGGCAGCGCGGTTCAATGGCGTGGCCACCGTTATCGCATGCAATCCGACACCAGGATTGTCGAGCCGGACAAAGTCGAACTGAAAAGGGAATCGGCAAACTGAAAGATTTGATCGTAACGGCCGATGATTTTGGCTTGGCGCCGGAAGTCAATGAGGCGATCGAAATCGCCCACCGCGACGGCATATTGACCGCCGCCAGCCTGATGGTGGGCGCACCCGCGGCCGCCGACGCGGTGGCGCGTGCGTTCCGGCTGCCGGCACTGCGGGTCGGTCTCCATATCGTTTTGATCGAAGGCCGGCCGGTATCGCCTGCGGAACAGGTGCCGGATCTGGTCGATCAGGCGGGCAACTTTCGCAACGACATGGTCGCCGCGAGCTTGCGGATTTTCTTAGGCGCAAAAGTGCGCCGACAAGTGGCAGCTGAGATTGCCGCGCAGTTCGATGCATTTGCCGCCACCGGTTTGCGCCTCGACCATGTTGATTGCCACAAACATTGGCACCTGCATCCGACCATTGCCGGTCTGGTTTTGCAGGCCGGACGGCGCTACGGGATTACGGCCGTCCGGGTGCCGAACGAGCCGGCGGCCGTGCTCAAGCGCACAGGCGATCGTACTGTGTCGTCGCCGCGCTCCCTGGTGATGGCGATGTGCGCGGCCCATTTGCGGCGGCGCGTCCACGGCAGTGGCTTGCAGGCGCCCGATCGCGTGTTCGGCCTGGCATGGTCGGGGGCAATGACGGAACGGCGCGTGGCTGCGCTCGTGGCGCAGCTGCCAAACGGGCTGACGGAAATCTATACCCATCCGGCGACGTCGAATTCGTTTGCCGGGGCGGTGCCCGGCTATCGCTACGCCGATGAGCTGAGCGCGCTGGTTTCGCTTAAGGTCAAGTCGGCGATCGCCAATAACGGCATACGACTGACAAGTTATTCCGACCTTGCCGCACGGGGCGCCATCAACGATCAGCGCAGATAACCGCGCGCGCGGAACCAGTCGATCGCGTCGCCGATGGCCTCACCATAGGGCCGTGCGCGGTAGCCGAGCTCGCGCTCCGCTTTTGCCGAGGTGAAAAACATGCGGTCCTTGGCAAGCCGCAGTCCGGTCGTGGTCACGAACGGCTCCCGGCCGGTGATACGGGCCAGTGCCTGCGCGCCATAGGCGATCGGAAACATCATGGTGCGCGGCAGGCGCAATTTTGGCGGTCGCCGGCCGACACGGCGGGCGATTTCGCCGAGCATGTCGCGCAGCAGGACATTTTGGCCGCCGAGAATATAGCGCTCGCCGATCCGGCCGCGCTGCAACGCGGCGAGATGGCCTGCGGCAACGTCGTCGACGTGGACGAGGTTGAGGCCGGTATCGATATAGCCGGGCATGCGTCCGGCCGCCGCCTCGACGATAATACGTCCGGTCGGGGTCGGGCGAATATCGCCGGGGCCGATCGGCGTCGAAGGATTGACGATGACCGCGGGCAGGTTTTGCATCGCGACCATCTCTTCGACGGTGCGCTCGGCAACCACCTTGCTGTATTTGTAGGCGCCGATGGCCTGCGCTTGCTGCAGCGGAAAGCTCTCGTCGCTGGCTTCGCCATCGGGCCTAGCCGCTAGCGTGGCGACGCTGCTGGTGTAGACGATGCGTTCGACGCCGGCGCCCAGTGCCGCGTACATGACCGTGCGGGTGCCCCCGACATTGGTGCGCACGATTTGCTCGGGGTAGGGCGCCCACAATCGATAATCCGCCGCGACGTGGAAGACGTAACGCACGCCCCTCATGGCGCGCTCAATCGAGTTTCGGTCGAGCAGATCGCCTTCGACGATTTCGACCTTCAAATCGGCGAGATTGTCGCGTGGGCTGGTCCGGCGCAGCATGGCGCGAACGTCGTAGCCGGCGCGCACGAGGCATCGCGCGACCGCGGCACCGACAAATCCGCTTGCGCCGGTGATGAGCACCATGACGCGACACTCACCACAACGGGTGCATGGTGAAGGAGTAAGTGGCGCCGACGCCGAAGGTGAATTGATTGGGCGAGCCGCGCTGGATCACCAGCGGCGAATTGGCGGCGTCGCCGGTCAGCCTCTCGTATTCGACAAAGGTGTGCGCCGCCCATTGCGGGTTGAAGAAATATTCCGCTTCCGTGCCGGTGCCGTAGGAATAGACGCCGCCGCCGGCGTGATAGACCGGCAGCGCCGGCAAGCCGGACACCGTGGAGTTCGCCGATTGCACCGGCGTGATGCTGAAATACGGGCTTGTCGCGGCGGCGGTTTGCAGTGTCAGCCGGGGGCCGGCGGAAAACCGCCATTGATCGACCGGCACCACGGCGTCGAGGAAGACGTCGCCGGTGACGCCGGTTTCGCCGCCAATGCCCTGGCGAACCTCGCTGTGCAGGCGCAGCCACGGCACCGGCCAGAAATCGGCGAAGCCGCCGGCTTGCAGCGCGTATTCGACATCGCCCAGCCCATTGAGCTCGCGATAGGATGAGGCCGTGCGTTGCCACACCAGTTTGAATGCCGGTCCGAGCTTGATCTGGCCGAGGTCGATGACGCTGAAGCTGAAGCTGTCGCGTGGCCCGAAATAGTCCGGCAGCGTGCCGGCCTTGCGGATGCTGAAGAGTGGCAGGCCGGTCACGGCCAGCCTGCTGTCGGCGGCGCCCGGCCAGGCGGGTACGGCCCGGCCCTCAATCCCTACGGTGACGATCCAATCCGGTAGCGCGACCACCGCCGGGGTCGTCGCAGGGGCGGGTGGCGGCGCTTCGGGCAAGTCCGCCGCCCAAGCGAAGCCGGACGCGACAAACAGCAATCCGATCGAAATGGGCCACGAGGCCGACGACATGACCACCCAACTCGCCTGGATCCGGTCCGATGCCCGGAATGTTCGAAAACCCAGCCCAAAGACCGGGCTCACCGATAGCAGCTTAGCATACCGGCCGGCCAGCTAACGTTCGGTGACCGGGTATGCCGTCGCAGCGCTATGCGAAGCACAGCACGCTCGTGACGGCCGACTTAGCAATTGCATTGCGCCTTAGGCGTCCAGCATTGCCACGCAGCGCGTCCATCCGGCCGACGCCGCTTCGATCTTTACGGGGAAGCAGCACACCTTGAAGCCGAACGGCGGTAATTGGTCGAGGTTGGTGAGCTTCTCCATGTGGCAGTAGCCGATCTCGCGGCCGGCTTTGTGGCCTTCCCAGATGATGCTGGCGTCGCCGGTTTCGAGGAAGCGTTTATGGGTGAACGAAAACGGCGCGTCCCAGCTCCAGCCGTCGATGCCGGTGACGCGCACGCCCTGGCGGAGCAGATAAAGCGTCGCCTCGCGGCCCATGCCGCAGCCTTTATCGAGATAATTCGGCGCGCCGTAGAACGCCGCGGCGCCGGTATTGATCAACACGATGTCGAGGGCTTTCAGCGTGTAGCCAATGCGGTCGAGCTCGCGTTTGACGTCGTCGGCCTGGCAGACATAGCCGTCGGGTTTTTGCCGGAAGTCGAGTTTTACGCCCGACGAGAAGAACCATTCCAGCGGCACTTCGTCGATCTTCATGGCCGGCTTGCCGCCGTCCTGGGTGCTGGCGAAATGCCACGGCGCGTCGAGATGGGTGCCGTTGTGGGTGGTAAACGTAATCTGCTCCATCGCCGCGCCTTCGCCGTCGGGAAGCTGCTCGGCCTTGAGCCCTGGAAACCAGGCCATGAACTCCTTGGCGCCGTCGTGGTGGTCGAGATATTTGATGCGCGGCAGCATGCTTGGCGGGTCCGACGCGATGCCGGCCTTGAGGGCAACTGAAAGATCGACGATCCGCATGGTTTTCTTCCCTTACGCTTTCATTGTTTCACGCAGCTTGTAGCGAATAATCTTGCCCGATCCGGTGCGCGGAATCTCGGCGATGAATTGCACGCTGTGCGGCACCTTGTAGGCCGACAGCTTTTCCCGGCAATGGGCGAGCAAGGTTTTGATCTCGATCGTCTGTCCCGGGCGCGGCACCACGAACAGCGCCGGCACCTCGCCGAGATGCTCGTGCGGCACGCCGACCACGGCGCAGTCGAGCACAGTTGCGAACGTGTTCACAACCTCTTCGATCTCGGCCGGCGCGATATTCTGGCCGCCGCGGATGATCAGCTCCTTGAGCCGGCCGGTGATGGTCAAAAATCCGTTCTCGTCGCTCTTGGCGAGATCCCCGGTGTGATACCAGCCGGCGCGCAGCGCGTTGCGGGTTTCCTCCGGCTTGTTGTGATAGCCGGGCATGACGTTTGGGCCGCGGACGATCAGTTCGCCCTCCTGGTTCGGGTCGACGTCGCGGCCGTTGGCATCGACGATGCGCACCGCAAGCCCCGGCACCGGAAAGCCGCAGGAGCCGAGCACGCGCTGTCCGCTGGGCCAGTTCATCGTCACCATGGTCGAGGTTTCGGTGATGCCGTAGCCGTCGAGCAACGGCACGCCGAGATGGCTTTCGAACTCGCGATTGAGTGTCGCCGGCATGATGGCGCCGGCGGAGACGCAGAGCCGCAGATTGGGCAAGCGCAATCCCGTTTCGCCGCGTGTCGCCTGCAGCAGATAGTGGAACATGGTCGGCACGCCGGGGAAGTAGGTGAATTCGCCGCTCTTGAGCAGCCGCACCACTTCGCTGGTCGAGAATCGCTCCATGATGAAAGCGCTGGCGCCGGTGGCGAGGATGCCGAGTACCGACAAATTCAGCGCGTAGGAATGAAACAGCGGCAGCGGGGAGAGCACTGTGTCGCGCTCGGACAGACCGGTGATCGGCGCCCAGCAGGCGGCGACGGTCCACAACATGCCGTGCATCGTGAGCTGCACGCCCTTGGCGCGGCCGGTGGTGCCCGAAGTGTAGAGAATGAACGACGTCTCGTGCAGCGAGGCGGGATCGCGCGGCGCGGATTTTGACGGCATCGCCATGAGCGTTTCGTAGCGGAGCGCCTTCGCGCCGCACTGGCCGCGATCGGTCACGATCAGCGTCGTCAAACCGGGGGCGGACGCTTGCAGCCGTGCGAACAGATCGCCGCGCTCGCCAGTCGTGATTACCGCTTTGCAATTGGCGTCGGTGAGCCGATAGGCGATTTCGGTTTCGGTGGAGTCATAGCTGATCGGCACGCTGACGGCGCCGGCGCGGGCGATGGCGAGACAGCTTTCCACCCATTGCACCGAATTGGGCAGCATGATCGCGATGGTGTCACCCGGCGCGATGCCGTGGTCGGCGAGATAGCCGGCGAGCTTGCCGGTGCGCTGCAAAAGACCGGCGTAAGTCACCGACGTTTGCGCATCGCGATAGGCGATTTTGTCGCCGCGTGCGGCGGCGTGCCGGCGCAACAGATCCGGGATCGGCGCGATCAGGTCGGTGTGCAGCATCGCTTGCCTCAAACCATGCTGTAGCCGCCGCTGATGCTCAGCACCTGGCCGGTGATCCAGCCGCTGTGCGGCGAAGCGAGCAGCGCGACCATCGGCGCTACATCCTCGGGCAGGCCGAGCCGGCGCAGCGGATAGAGCTTCACAAGTTTTTCGCGGTTGGCGTCGACCCACTCCTTGTCGTGCGGCGTCTCGACCAGGCCGAGCGACACGGTGTTGGCGGTGGTGCCGGAGCGGCCGAATTCGCGCGCCAGCGATTTCATCAAGGCGATGACGCCGGCGCGGGCGGCGGCGACGATGGCGAGTCCGGATTCGCCGACGCGCGACGAATCGCCGATCACGCTGACGATGCGGCCGTTCTTGCCGGCATCGAGATGCGGCGCCACGGCATAGCAGCAATGGATCGCGCCGTAGAGACAAGCGTCGATCTGGCGATGCCAATCGTCCGGTTTTGTTTCCATGAAGCGCTGGCGGATGGCGAGGCCGGCATTGTTGATCAAAATATTCAGGCCGCCGAAGTCCTTGACGATGTCGCCGACCATCCCCTGCACGGCGGCAAAATCGGCGACGTCGGCCTTGTAGGCTTTGGCTTTGCCGCCTTTCATGACGATGTCTTTGACAAGCGCGTCCGCTTCTTCGCCCGAAGAACGGTAATTGATGGCAACGCTTGCACCCTCGGCGGCAAGGCTCAGCGCGATCTCGCTGCCGACGCCGCTGGTCGCACCGGTCACCAAGGCGATTTTTCCCGTCAGATTGAGGTCCATGTTCGCTCTTTCATGGTTTGCTCTTTCAAGATTTGGTTCGCGCCGCTTCGATCAGGCGGAACAGCCGCTCCGGGGTTGCCGGCAGCTCATTGATGTCGATGCCGAGCGGGGCGAGCGCATCGGCTACGGCGTTGGCGATGGCGGCCGGCGCGCCGATGGTGCCGCCTTCGCCCATGCCGCGAAAGCCGCCCAGCGTCGTCGGCGAAAAGCTTTCCAGATGCATGACCTGCATCGGCGGGATCTCGAAGGCCGAGGGGACGAGATAATCGACCAGGCTCGCGGTCGTGATCTGGCCTTGCTCGTCGTAGACGATTTCCTCGTAGAGCGCGGCGCCGATGCCCTGCGCCACACCGCCGTGCACCTGGCCGTCGACGATCAGCGGATTGACCAGCCGGCCACAGTCCTCGGCCACGGCGAAGCGCTCGACGCGCACTTCGTAAGTTTCCGGATCAATCTCGACCGCGGCGATGTGCGTCGCCGATGTCGTGGTGCCGAACACCGGATCGTAGGTTTCTGTCGCGGCAAGCTCGCCGCGCGCGTCGGGCGGCAGCCGGCCCATTTCGGCATAGACGGCGCGCGCCACCTCGCGGAACGTGATCGAGCGGTCGGTGCCGGCGACGGAGATTTTGCCGTCTTCCGCCACCAGATCGGCGGCGGACGCTTCGAGCAGATGCGAAGCGGCGTTGAGAACTTTCTCACGTACTTTGCCCGCCGCAAGCGTCGCCGCGCCGCCGGCCAGCACCATGCTGCGGCTGGCGTAGGTGCCGGTGCCGCCGGGGACGCCAGAGCTGTCGCCCTGCAGAATGCGGATGTCTTCGAAACGGGCGCCGAGATGTTCGGCGACGACTTGGGCGAGCGTCGTCTCCAGGCCCTGGCCATGCGAAGCGATGCCGAAAGTGGCGGTGATGGCGCCGGTTGAATCGATGCGCACGATCGCGGTCTCGGTGCCGGTATTAATCGGCATGCCGGGCGCGACCGAGATGCGCGAGCCGATGCCGGTGAGCTCGGCGTAGCAGGCAATGCCGATGCCGACCCAGCGGCCGGCGGCGCGCGCTTCTTTTTGTTTGGCGCGCAGTGCGTCGTAGCCGATCGCGGCGCACGCCGTATGCAAGCACTCCTGAAAGCCGGATTTGTCCCAGACGATGCCCGAGGCGACCTTGTAGGGAAGCTCGTCGTCGGCAATGAGATTGCGCAGCCGGATGTCCTTGGCATCGATGCCGAGCTTGGCCGCCGCCATGTCCATCAGCCGTTCCATGACGAAGGTCGAGATCGGCCGGCCGACGCCACGATAGGGACCGGTCGGCGCCTTCGAGGTCGCCACCGCCCGCACCCGGCCGCGATAATTTTGCACGCGATAGGGGCCGGGCAAAAAACTCACGACCTGCACCGGCTCGAGGCCTGCGGTCCACGGATAGATCGAATAGGCGCCGATGTCGCCAATGACATCGGCGCGCAAGGCGACGATGCGGCCGTCGTTGTCGAGCGCCAGTTCGGCGTCGATGATTTCATCGAATCCTTGGCTGCCGGCGGTGAATTCTTCCAGGCGATCGCCGGTCCATTTGACCGGGCGTTGCAGGTGCCGCGCCGCGGCACAAACAAAAATTTCCTCCGGATAGAGCGAGCCCTTGCCGCCAAAGCCGCCGCCGACGTCGGGCGCGATAACGCGAATGCGATGGCCTGGAATATCGAGTGCCGCCGAAAGCGCATCGCGGATGATGCCTGGCACTTGCGTCGCCGAATGCAGCGTCAGCGCGTCGCGGCCCGGCTCGTATTCGGCGAGGCAGGCGCGCGGCTCGATCGCGACCGGGCTTTTGCGGTGCATGCGGAACCGGCCCGATATGCGCACCGCCGCCGCTGCGAACGCGGCATCGACGTCGCCGCGCTTGAATTCGCGGCTGACGATGACATTGCTGCCGGCCTCCTCATGCAACAGTGGCGCGCCGTCACGCACCGCCTGTTCTGGATCGATCACAATCGGCAGCGGCTCGTATTCGATGGCGATCAGCGCCGCTGCGTCTTCGGCCTCGTAGCGGCTGTCGGCAACGATGCCGACGACCGGCTCGCCGACATGGCGGACCTTGTCGCGCGCCAACGGAAAGATCGGTGTGGCGTAATAATTCGCCATACGCGAGGCTGCGACCAGCGGCTTGACCGTGTCGCGCCAATCCGCCGCGGTGAACACCGCAACGACACCCGGCGCCGCGCGCGCCGCCGCGCAATCGATGGCGCGGATACGCGCATGCGATTGCTCGCTCCGGCGGAACGCGACATGCGCCGCCCGCGGCACCTGCCGGTCGTCGGTATAGGCGCCGCGTCCGGTGAGGAGCCGCGGGTCCTCGGTGCGCTTGATGCGCGCGCCGACGATTTTCGGCCTGGCGCGAATTTCCGGCGCGTCATTCATGGACCGGCTTGAGGCTGCATCGGCTGTGGTGGTTCTCGGGGGCGCTCCCTTTAGATTATCATAGCGCCATGTATCGTAGTGCCATGTATCATAGTGCAATGGTGGGCACTTTTAGCAATTGCGGTCGCGAGTAAGCGCCAATGATCCGCGCCGCCATCGTCGGACTGGGCCGCTGGGGCCGCTCGCTGGTCTCGTCGGTTGCCGGCGGCAGCGACGACGTTAAATTCGTGCTCGCCTACACACGCACGCGCGCGAGCGCCGAGGATTTTTGTCGCGACAAGAACGTCCCACTCGCCGACAGTTACGAGCAGATCCTGCGCGATCCGGACATCGACGCCGTCGTGCTGGCGACGCCGCACAGCCAACACCAGGCGCAAGCACTCGCGGCGGCGGCGGCGCATAAACATATCTTTGTCGAGAAGCCGATCACGCTGGACCTTGCCAGCGCCCGCATCGTCGTTGATGCCGCGCGCAAGGCCGGCGTCGTGCTCGCCGTCGGGCTTGCCCGGCGCTTCCATCCGAGCCTCGCCGCGTTGCGCGCCAGAGTGCAGGACGGGCGGCTCGGAAACGTCATCGCCATGGTCGCCCAGCACACCACCTCGACGGCGCAATTCATCGCGCTCGACAATTGGCGCGCCGCGCCCGAGGAAGCGCCGGGCGGCGCGCTGACCGCGGTCGGCGTGCACACACTCGACAACATGATCGAATTCGCCGGCCGCGTGCGCGACGTGCGCTGCGTGACGGCGCGCAATTATCCGGGCCGCTCCGACGACACCACGACGATCATGTTGCGGTTTACAAGCGGCGCCACCGGCCTGATCTTCTGCTCGGTGGCGACCGCGACGAATTTTGAATTCACCTTGTATGGCAGCAACGGCCTCGCCGAGATATCGCGGCCGGACATGTCGCGGCTGCGCTTTGCGCCCACGGCCGCCACCGCGCCTACCGGCCGGGTGTTGGCGCCACCCGACGAGATTTTCGAAAATTCCGGTTTCGACACGCTACGCGCCGAGCTGACGGCGTTCGCGCGGGCGATTCGCGACGGTAAATCCTACCCGGTGCCAATCGAAGACGTTTTGCACGGTATGGCGGTATTCGACGCTCTGGTCGAATCGGCAAAAAACGGCGCCATTGTTGCCGTTTCAAGCACTTGATTGATATTTCGATTCTATTAAGGCTGCATGACCGACTGTCACAATCGGCCCGGCACGGTCTTGCGAATTCCGGAACTTGCCGTTAAATTTGGACCATCGAGTTTTCGGCCGAATGACTTGGCCTTGCAGCGACAAACGCGCCTGACTGACGATCTTTCACCAAAAATTCGAGCGAACCGAGCCGTGCATGATCGCGCGACTCACATTGGCATGTCTATGAGGAGAGACCCGTGAACAACGGTACCGTGAAGTGGTTCAACGCACAGAAGGGATATGGATTCATCCAACCCGAGGGTGGTGGTAAGGACGTGTTCGTCCATATCAGCGCCGTCGAACGCGCCGGCCTCCGCGAGCTGAGGGAAGGTCAACGCGTTTCCTTCGAAGTCGTGGTGGACCGCAAGACCGGCAAATCGGCCGCGGAAAATCTGAAGACGATGTAAGTCGGTCGGCGGCCGTTTTCCGGTCGCCGAACAAGTAGCCCGGATTGCGGCTCCGCAATCCGGGACCGCCACAGGCGCCATTCCCGGATTTCGCGATGCTCGATCCGGGCTAAAGCAGCGTCTGCGCGATCAGCACGACATTGAGTACCAGCACCACAGCCGTGCCGACCAGCGCCACGATGCGGGTGAGACGGCTGTTGGTGAACGCGCCCATGATGTCGCGCCTGTTGGTGAAGATGAGCAACGCGATCATCGGCAGCGGCAGTGCGATACTCAAGATCACCTGACTGATGACGAGAGCGCTCGTCGCGTTGACGCCGAGCGCGACGACGACGAAGGCCGGCACGATGGTGACCAGCCGGCGCAGCCAGATCGGGATGCGGAAGCCGACGAAGCCCTGCATGATCATCTGGCCAGCCATGGTGCCGACCGTCGAGGCCGATATGCCGGAGGCGATCAGCGAGACCAGGAAGATTCCGGACGCCGCGGCGCCGAGCAGCGGCGTCAGAGTGTGGTAGGCGGTTTGGATCTCGGCGACTTCGGGGTGGCCGGCATGGAACGCGCCCGAGGCCATCATCACCATGGCGATGTTGACCAGGCCGGCGACGGCAAGCGCGATCACCACTTCCTGGTTGGAGAAGCGCAGAACTTTGCGTCGATCGGCGTCATTGTGCACCGGAATCCGCGCCTGCGTCAGGCCGGAATGCAGATAGATCGCGTGCGGCATGACGGTGGCGCCGATGATGCCGACGGCCAGGAGCAGCGCCTCGGCATCGACGATTTCCGGTGTGACCAGATGATACGCCGCCGACGCCCAATCGACCGGCGCGATGAACATTTCGAGGAGATAGCAAACGCAGATCACGCCGACGATTGCGCCGATGATCAGTTCGAGTGGCCGGAAGCCATAGCCTTCGAACATCAACAGGCCGTAGGTCACGAGCGCGGTCACGCCCATGCCGGCCAAGAGCGGCATGTGCAGCAGCAACGACAGACCGATGGCGCCGCCGAGAAACTCCGCAAGATCGGTCGCCATGGCGGCAATCTCGCTGACCGCCCACATCGCCAGCACCACCGGACGTGAAAAATGATCGCGGCACATTTCCGCGAGGTTCTTGCCGGTGACGATGCCGAGCTTGGCGGACAGGCCTTGGAACAGCATCGCGATGACGTTGGCGAGCAGCACGACCCAGAGCAGGCCGTAGCCGTATTTGGCGCCGGCCTGGATGTTGGTGGCGAAATTGCCCGGGTCCATATAGGCGATCGAGGCGACGACCGCCGGGCCGGCAAAGGCCAGCGAGGCGCGCAGCCCGCCGCGCTGGCCCGCCAATACCTGACGCGCGGTGACCAGCGTCCGGTCGGACAGCGACCCGGGCCGCCCGGTCGGCTCCGTGATAGCGAGCGATTCATCGAGGTTGGTCATGACCCCGGCCGTGTTGCGCCTGCGTAGCATGCGGTTCCGCAGCATTTACCCTAAAATGTAGCACCGGTTACAGTATAGGGAGCGTCGCCGTTCGCGTCAACGGCTAGACTATGTAGCATTGGCTACACTTTGACACGGCCGGTGAAGTGTGGTCTGCGGTTCGGCGCGGGGACACGTGGCGCCGATTGGCGGCCGGACCGGCAGCAGATCACCGGGTATCAGATCACAATGGCAAAGCTTCCGGCGGAAGGAACGCAGGCGCGCCGCTTCGGCAAGACGCGGTCGGAGCAGGCGACGGCGTTGCTGGAGGACTATGCCGAGCTGATCGCGGATCTTTTGGCCGGCGAGGGCGAGGCGCGGCCGACCGACATCGCCCGGCGCTTCGGCGTCTCCCATGCCACCGCGATCAAGACCATTTCGCGCCTCAAGCGGGCCGGCCTGGCGACGGCGCGGCCCTACCGCGGGGTGTTCTTGACCGAAAAGGGCCATGCGCTCGCCGACCGCGTCCGCGTGCGCCATCGCCTTGTGGTCGATCTCCTGCGCGCGCTCGGCGTGCCGAGCGAAGCGGCCGAGGCCGATGCCGAGGGTATCGAGCATCACGTTTCGGAAATCACGCTCAAGGCGTTCGCGCAGTTTTTGAAGGCGCGCGGGTGATTACGCCGCGTGGTCGGTCAGCGCGTCGACGATGCCGTCGACGATCTCTTCCACCATGGCCTTGTCGTCGCCTTCGCCCATGACGCGGATCACCGGCTCGGTGCCGGACGGCCGCACCACCAGCCGGCCGTGGCCGTTGAGGCGGTGCTCGGCGTCGGCGATGACGGTACGCACTTTTGAATTTTCCAACGGCTTGCCGCTGCGGTAGCGCACGCTCTTGAGCACCTGCGGCAGCGCTTCGAAGCGATGGCAGGCCAGCGACACCGGCTTGTCGATTTTTTTGACCACCGCGAGCACCTGCAATGCAGCGACGAAGCCGTCGCCGGTCGTGGTGTAATCCGACAGGATGATATGGCCGGACGGCTCGCCACCGACATTAAAGTCGTGCGCGCGCATGTGCTCGAGCACATAGCGGTCGCCGACCGGCGTGCGCACCAATGAAAGGTTGAGTGTTTGCAGGTGCCGCTCCAGGCCGAGATTCGACATCACGGTGGAGACGACGCCCGGCTGCGCCAGACGGCCGTCGTCGCGCCAGCTCTCGGCGATCACTGCAAGGAGCTGGTCGCCGTCGATGAGATGGCCGCGCTCGTCGACGATGACGACACGGTCGGCGTCGCCGTCGAGCGCGATGCCGATATCGGCGCGCATTTCGCGGACCTTGCGGCTCAGCGCCTCGGTCGAGGTTGAGCCGCAGTCGCGGTTGATGTTGAAGCCGTCCGGCTCGACGCCGATCGGCACGACGTCGGCGCCGAGCTCCCAAAGCGCGTCGGGCGCTACCCGATAGGCGGCGCCGTTGGCGCAATCGATGACCACGCGCAAGCCTTCGAGCGACAGGTTGCGCGGCAGCGTGCGCTTGGCGAATTCGATGTAGCGGTCGTGCACGCCGTCGATGCGCTTGGCGCGGCCGAGGTCCATGCTCTTGGCCAGCCGCTTGGTGATGTCGCCGTCGATCAGCCGCTCGATGCCGTGCTCGACGTCGTCGGACAGCTTGTAGCCGTCCGGCCCGAACAGCTTTATGCCGTTGTCGTCGTACGGATTGTGCGAGGCCGAGATCATGACGCCGAGATCGGCGCGCATCGATCGCGTCAGCATGGCGACGGCCGGCGTCGGGATCGGGCCGAGCAGCAGCACGTCCATGCCGACCGAGGTGAAGCCGGCGACCAGCGCCGTCTCGATCATATAGCCGGAGAGCCGGGTATCCTTGCCGACCACGACTCGATGACGGTGCTCGCCACGCCGGAAGGTCAGCCCCGCCGCCTGGCCCACTTTGAGCGCCAGCTCCGGCGTGATCACGCCGTTGGCGCGGCCGCGAATGCCGTCGGTACCGAAATACTTACGGACCATACGAGAAGTCCCCCACCGGGCAGATTATCCCGGAGGAGGATATTAACCCGTTCTGCCTGTCGGCTGCTTCAAAAAATATTCGACATTCTTACTGGCGCAATCAGCATGGCATTTACCATAGCCGGCCCCGCGGCTTAGCGTTTGGGCCGATCATACGGGCTGTGCGGCGGCTGAGTGACCGAAACCGGGTCGGAACCGGGAAAGGTCTCCTCGAGGCCCAAATCCAGGGCGTCATCCAGCCTTTTCTTGCGATCGGCGTCCAGTTCGCGGCGACGCTTGGTGTCGTCGCCCAAATCGTTCGCAAAATCGTCCTGATCGGATCGGAGCGAGCGATATCTGTCCATCATCGTTGTCTTTCTCAATATGGCCGCTGACCGCAGGCTGATGTCTGTCCCGTCGCACTAACCGCCGGCGAGGGGGTGCGGTTCCGCTCCGGAAGCCCCGGATGGACCCGCGCTTTATGCTATCAAGGTCCCGGTGAGAGCTGGGAACCGCAAGCCATGAAGACCATGACCTGCATCGAGGACCTGCGGCAGACCTATCACCGCAAGGTCCCGCGCGCCTTCGTCGATTACTGCGAATCCGGCTCGTATGCCGAGCAAACGCTGCGCGCCAACCGCGCCGATCTCGAACGCATCACGCTGCGCCAGCGCATCCTGCACAACGTCGCCGATCGCAGCACCAAAACCTCGATCCTTGACGAGCCGG
>JBEKKM010000091.1:0-19734 GCA_050010715.1 Xanthobacteraceae bacterium
ATGCCGCGCTCCATGGTGCGCCTCTCCGCCGGCCGCGAGGATATGAGCGAGGAGACGCAGGCGCTTTGTTTTCTCGCCGGCGCCAATTCGATTTTCTATGGGCCGAAGCTTCTCACTACGCCGAATCCCGGGCGGGATTGGGATCGGGAAATGATGGCACGGCTCGGGCTAAGCCCCATGGAGCCGTAGAGCGCATTTCGCTCCACTCCATCCATCACGCGCTTGTTGCCAAGGGCCTTGATCGTATACCGGTATCCGGTATATTCGAGTAATGATCAGATCGTTTGGCGACAAACATATTGAGGCGCTTTTCCATGATGAGAGGGTTCGTCAATTTGAAGGAATCGCCCGCAGAGCCAAGCGCAAGCTCGAAGCGGTCAACGCAGCAAGCCGCCTAGACGATTTAATGATACCGCCAGCGAACCGGTTGGAAAGGCTCAAGGGCGATTTGAAGGAATTTCACTCGATACGGATTAACAATCAATGGCGAGTGATCTTCAAATGGATCAATGGCGAGCCGCATGAGGTTCGGGTCGTGGACTACCACTGAGGAGAGATGGCGATGGCACAGAATGAATTTGCACCGATTACGCCGGGCGAAATGCTGAAAGAAGAATTCCTTGCCGAGTATGGTCTCTCGCAAAACCAGCTCGCTAAGGCCATCGGCATTTCGCCAAATCGCATCGCCGAGATCGTCAACAATCGGCGGCGCATTACGGCCGACACGGCGCTTCGGCTTAGCTTGTACTTTGGCAATAGCCCGGAGTTTTGGATGAATCTTCAGACCCATTACGATCTGAAGTTGGCGCGGCGAAATCTCAAACCAGCAGATGCCAAGCGCATTAAGACTGTTCGAGCCGCGTGAACGTGCTCTCCGCGCAAAGGGCTGCATAGGATTCACACCCCCGCCGCCCCGCCATCCGCGCGCGGATCGTGAGCGCCTTCCAAACTGCCGTCCTTGTGCAGCACCACGGCGCCGGCGTGGCCCATGACGTCGGAATAAGCGTCGTCCAAAACTTCGACCTCGTGGCCGGCGTTGGCCAACGCGTCGATGACATTGCCGTCGAAGCGCGGCTCGAGGCGTAGCGCCGTGCGGGCTGCGCCCCAGGTGCGGCCGAGGACCCAGCGCGGGCGGTCGATGGCGTCGGCGAGCTGTGCGCGGAAGGTAACGTAGCGCGTGAACAGCGCGCTCTGCGTCTGTGGCTGGCCGTCGCCGCCCATGCAGCCATAGGCCATGATGCGGCCGTCTTTGAGCACCGCGAGCGCCGGATTGAGCGTGTGGATCGGCAGCCGGCCGGGCATCAGTGGATTGAGCGCGCCGCTTTGCAGGGAAAAGCTCGCGCCGCGGTTTTGCATCAGCACGCCGGTCGCGGGCAGCACGCAGCCCGAGCCGAATTCCCAATAGAGCGACTGGATGTAGGACACGACGACGCCCGACGCATCGGCCGCGCCCATCCAGATCGTGTCGCCTTCGCCTGAGGCCAGCGGCCAGGGCGCCGCTTTGCGGCGGTCGATCTTCATCGCTTCGCCGGCGATGAAGCTCGGCTCGAGATAGCGGCTGAGCGGGTGCGCGAGGAAGGCCGGATCGGTGACGGCGCGGTCGCGGGTGCGGATCGCGCGCTTGGTCGCTTCGACCAGGCTGTGGATGTGATCAAAACTCTCGGCCTCGGTCACCCCCAGGCGGTCGAACAGCGCGAGGATCATCAGCGAGGCGATGCCTTGGGTCGGCGCGCCGGTGTTGTAGACCGTGCCCGCCGCGAGATCGGCGCGTAGCGGCTCGGCGATCTTGGCCTCATAGCGGTGCAAATCTTCGCGGGTGACCGGGCTGCCGATGCGTTCGAGATCGGCTGCGATCTCGCGCCCGATATCGCCGCGGTAGAAATCGTCGAGGCCGGCATGGGCGAGTTGTTCGAGCGTCGCGGCCAGCGCCTGCTGTCTCAGCGTAGTGCCGACCGCCGGCACCTTGCCGTCGACCAGAAACGTCGCGGCAAAGCCTGGGACGTCCTTGAGCTCGGCCAGATGGTTTTCCGTGAGCTGGTTTTGGCTGCGCGTGACCCGATAGCCGTCGTGGGCATGGCCGGCGGCGTTGCCCAGCAGCACATCGAGCGGCAGCTTGCCGCCGTTGGCTTTCGCGGCCTGCAGCGCCAGCATCCAGCCGCCGATGGCGCCCGGCACGGTGAGCGCGGCAAGCGCGCCGCGCGTCGGGACGGTTTCGTAGTCGCGATAAAGCTCCGGCCGCGCGTTACGGCCGGCGGGACCGGGCGCCATGATGGCGCGCACTCGGCCGGACGGCTCACGGATCAGCCAAAAACCGTCGCCGCCGACATGGGTCATGTGCGGATAGACGGCGGCGATGGTCGCCGCCATGGCCACCATGGCTTCGAGCGCATTGCCGCCTTCGGCAAGGATGGCGCGCCCGGCTTCAACGGCGGCCACGTGCGGCGCGCAGACGACGCCGCGGCGATGTCCAGCGCTGTGCAGTTCGGCCATGCTCAATGGGCCGGTTCGGTAAAGCCGCGCTTGCGCAGCAGCGCGTCGGCACTCGGCAGCCGGCCGCGGAACGCCTTGTAGGCTTCGGCGGGATCCTGCCTGCCGCCGGCCGAATAGATGGCGTCGTGCAGCCGCCTGGCGGTGGCGGCGTCGAAAATGTCGCCGCTCTCCTCGAAGGCCGCGAATGCATCGGCATCGAGCACTTCCGACCACATGTAGCTGTAATAGGCCGCCGCATAGCCGCCGCCGGAGAAGACGTGGCCGAAGTGGGGCGGGCGGTGGCGCATCACGATCTCGTCGGGCATGCCGATGCGCGACAGCGACTTTTTCTCGAACGCGTTGGCATCGATCGCATCGGCCGACGGCAGCGAATGGAAATCGAGATCGACCAGCGCCGAGGCGACATACTCCACCGTGGCAAAGCCCATGTTGAAATTGCGCGCCGCGAGCAGCCGCTGCAGCAATTCCTCCGGCATCGGCTCGCCGGTCTCGTAATGCAGCGCGAAGCGCCGCAGCACCTCGGGTTGCTCCAGCCAATGCTCATAGAGCTGCGACGGCAGCTCGACGAAATCGGTGGCGACGCTGGTGCCGGAAATCCGCGGATAGGTGACGTCGGAAAGCAGGCCATGCAGCGCGTGGCCGAACTCGTGGAACAGCGTCCGCGCGTCATCGAAGCTCAGCAGCGTCGGCTCGCCGTCCGGCGCTTTGGTGAAATTGCAGACATTGATGATCTGCGGGCGGATATTGCCGGCAAGCTTCTCCTGTTCGCGCAGCGAGGTCATCCAGGCGCCGCTGCGCTTTGACGGCCGCGCGAAGTAATCGCCGAAGAACAATCCGACTTCGTTGCCGTCGCGGTCGCGCACTTCCCAGACCCGCACGTCGGGATGCCAGACCGGCACGTCCGGGCGCGGCGAGAAGGTCAGGCCGAACAGCCGCTGCGCGGTATAGAACACCGCCTCGATCATGCGATCGAGATTGAGATAGGGCTTGATGGTCATTTCGTCGAAATCGCACAACCGCTGCCGCAGCTTCTCGGCGTAATAGCGCCAGTCCCAGGCGGCGAGCTTGAAGTTGCCGCCGTCCTCGGCAACGAGCTCCTGCATGGCGTCGCGGTCGGCGAGCGCCTTTTGCCGCGCCCGCGCCCACACCGTGTCGAGCAGCTCGCGCACCGCGGCCGGCGTCTTCGCCATGGCGTCGTCGAGCCGGTAATGGGCGAAATCGGAAAATCCTAATAGCCGGGCGCGCTCGGCGCGCAGCTTCACCATCTCGGCGATGATCGCCTTGTTGTCGGTTGCGCCGCCATTGTCGCCGCGCATGGCGAAGGCGCGGAAGATTTTTTCGCGCAGGTCGCGGCGCTTGGAGAATTGCAGGAACGGCTCGACGCTGGAGCGCGACAGCGTGACCACATGGCCGTTAAGCTTGCGCTCCTGCGCTTCGGACTTCATCGCCTCGCGCATGAAGTCGGGCAGGCCGGCGAGCTCGGCTTCGCCATCGACGGAGAGCGTGAAGGCCTGCTCGTCGGCGAGCACGTTCTGGCTGAACGTGGTGCCCAAGGTGGCAAGCCGCTCTGTGATTTCGGCAAGGCGCTTTTTCGCAGGATCGTCGAGGCCGGCGCCGGCGCGGCGGAAGCCGGTATGGTAGCGCTCCAGCACGCGCTTCTGCTCGGCATCGAGGCCAAGCTTGTCGATGTCGCGCATCAGCGTATCGACGCGGCCGAACAGCGCCGCATTGGTGTTGATCTTGTTCCAGTGCCGCGCCATTTGCGGCGACATCTCGCGCTCGATCTCGAGCAGCGCGTCGTTGGAATGGGCGCCGGTCAGGAGATGGAACACGTCGCTGACGCGCGACAGGGTCCGCCCGGCGAGTTCCAGCGCCGCGATGGTGTTGTCGAAGCTCGGCGGCGCCGGATCGGCGGTAATGGCGGCGACCTCGGCCTCGTGGTCGGCGAGCGCGCGGGCATAGGCCGCCCGGAAGTGTTCGGGCTTGATGCGGTCGAACGGCGGCACCTCGTCGGGGGTGGTCCATTCCGCCAGCAGCGGATTGCCGGGGGCGTCGGGGGCGGCAAGGCTGGTGGCAAAATTGGCGGCGGGGCTGCTCATCGGGTACCCTTATTCATTGGCTAGGCGGGCATGATATATGTCATCGACGCGAGAGGACCAAAGCCGTCAAGGAGCGCCCCAAATGCCCCGTCACGCCCATTACCTGCCCCATGGCGTCATTCCGGCGGTATTGCTGCCGTTCAGCGATGATCTCGCCATCGACGAGAAGGGCTTTCGCAAGCACCTGCGCGACGTCGCGGCGACCGACGGCATTACGGCGATCACCATCAATGCCCATTCGACCGAGGTGGCGTCCTGCAGCTTCGACGAGCAGCGCCGCGTGCTGGCCATCGCCCAGGATGAGATCGGCGACCGGCTGCCGATCGTCAACGGCATCTGGGCCGACGGCAGCCTGGAAGCCGCGCGCATCGCCCGCATGGCGGAGGAGGGCGGCGCCTCGGCGCTCCTGGTGTTCCCGCCGGCGCCGTTCACCTTGCAGCAGTCGCCGGCCATGGCGCTCGAGCATTTTGGGCGCATCGCCGATGCGTCGAGCCTGCCGATCATCGCCTTCCAGTATCCGCTGGCGACCGGGCAGGGCTATCCGCGCGACACGCTGTTGAAGATGGTCGAGGCGGTGCCGACGCTGCGCGCTATCAAGGACTGGGCCGGCAACGTGCCGCAGCACGAGATGCATATCCGCGAGCTGCAAAGCCTGCCGCGTCCGGTCAACGTGCTGACCACCCACAGCGCCTGGCTGCTCAGCTCCCTGGTGCTCGGCTGCAATGGGCTCCTCTCCGGCTCGGGCAGCGTCATCCCCGACCTGCAGGCAGCTTTGTTCAAGGCGATCCAGAACAACGACCTCGCCGAGGCGCGCCGCCTGAACGACCGCATCTATCCGCTCGCCCGCGTCTTCTATGCCGACCCCTGGGCCGACATGCACAACCGCATGAAGGAGGCGCTGGTGCTGCTCGGCCGGCTGCCGCGCGCCGTGGTGCGGCCGCCGCTGGTCAAACTCGGCCGCGCCGAGATCGACCGCATCCGCTCGGCCTTGGTCGAGGCTGGGCTGTTGTCGCAAAAAGCCGCGCGCGACGCCGCTTAGGCCGCCTTGATCCCGCCTTCGCTTTCGGACTAAGTGCCGCCCATGGACAGCTCCAATCCCATCCAGCGCTCCCGGCGCATCCTCTGGCTCAACGTGCTGACCGTGGTCAGCGCGGCGATCCTGATCAGCGCCGAAGTGTTTGGCGCCGCCTTCGCCGGCAGCTGGGCGATCGCCAGCCTGTTCTCACTCGGCTCGCTCGGCGCCCGCATCCTCGACGGCATCTTCGTGCTGTGCGGCATTGCGGTGATGGTGCAGTTCGTCCGCGCCGCGCGCCACGTCGAGCCGTTCAGCGCCGAGTGACGCGCTCGCCGTGTGGCGTTCTCCACCACCGCGCCCGGCCTTTACGTCTCGTTAAAACAAAAAGGGTTGCGCCACGCGCGTGAATGGATTATTTCCGCTGTTGCCCAATTTCGCACGTGCCTGTGGCCGTGTGTCGGTCGGTGGGCATCCGGACAAGAGGCCGGACAGCCGCCTAAGGAAGACGCTACTACTTCCTTGCTCCCGCGACCGGCAGCCGGAGGCGAACCGGCGATGCCAGCTCTCCACTGGCGACGCGGCTTAAAGCAACGACGGAAGGGCTTTTTTGGCTGACTACCGGCGCCAATGCCGGGGACACCGAAAGGGCTTGTCCATCTTTGCCAGCAGTGCGGAACGGGATCTCCCTCATCCGGACCAAGGCAGCAATCACAGTGACGCAACGGTTCCGCAGGCTAGCGGAACGCCGCGCGTCGCAGGAGGTTCACCTCGGCGGCTTCGCCGTCGGCCGGATTAGGGAGTTGGTTGGAAATGACCACACGCATCCGCGAATTTCTCAAGCATCGCACTGAAAACGGACCCTGCCTCGTCCTCGATCTCGACGTCGTGCGCGAGAATTACCAAAACTTCGCCAGGGCGCTGCCGGACAGCAAAGTCTTCTACGCCATCAAGGCCAATCCGGCGCCGGAGATCCTCAAGCTCCTGGCCGGGCTCGGCTGCTGCTTCGACGTCGCCTCGGTCAGCGAGACCCACGACGCGCTCGCAGCCGGCGCCACGCCCGACCGTATCTCCTATGGCAATACCATCAAGAAGGAGAGCGAGATCGCGACCGCGTTCAAGCTCGGCGTCACGCTGTTCGCCGTCGACTGCGAGGCCGAGGTCGAGAAGGTGGCGCGCGCCGCTCCCGGCAGCCGGGTGATCTGCCGCATCCATTGCGACGGCTCGGGCTCCGAGTGGCCGCTGTCGCGCAAGTTCGGCTGCGAGCCGGACTATGCCGCCGAGATCCTGGAACTGGCCCACAAGCGCGGACTGGTGCCGCACGGCATCTCGTTCCATGTCGGCTCGCAGCAGCACAATGTGGAAGCCTGGGACCGGGCGCTGGCGTCGACCGCGGCGATCTTCCGCTCCTGCGCCGAGCGCGGCATCAGCCTCGCCATCGTCAATCTCGGCGGCGGGTTCCCGGCCAAATACATCCGCAAGACGCCGAAACTCGAGAGCTACGGCAAGGCGATCTTCAAGTCGCTGCGCAAGCATTTCGGCAACAACCTGCCGAACACCATCGTCGAGCCGGGCCGCGGTCTCGTCGGCAATGCCGGCGTCATCGAGGCCGAGGTGGTGCTGATCGCCAAGCGCAGCCCCGAAGACGAGGTGCGCTGGGTCTATCTCGACATCGGCAAGTTCCACGGCCTGGCCGAGACCATCGGCGAATCGATCCGCTACCCGATCCGCACCTCGAAGGATCGCGACGAGACGGCACCCTGCATCATCGCCGGCCCGACCTGCGATTCCGTCGACGTGCTGTACGAGAAGACGCCGTATCCGCTGCCGGTGTCGCTGGCCATCGGCGACAAGGTGTTGATCGAGGCCGCCGGCGCCTACACCGCGACCTACTCGTCGGTCGGCTTCAACGGCTACCCGCCACTGCGGCAATACGTGATCTGATCCGGCGCTAGGCGAGGTCGAGAATGCCGGCCTCGCCGCTTTCCGTCCCGAAGGCGAGCAGTGTGCCGTCGGCGCTCCAGGCGAGCGCCGTGATCGGCGCGTCGCCGGGCCGTTTCGCCAAAATCTCGGCGCCGTCCTCGACCCGCACCAGCAGCACCATGCCGTCGGCATAGCCGGCGGCGACGATGTCCTGTTTGGGATGGCAGGCGACGGTGTCGACGCGGTGCTCCGAGGGCGCCAACAGCTTTGGTTGCTTGCCCATGGGGCCGTCTTTGGTTTGGAACGGCCACAGGATGATTTGGGTCGAGCCGGAGGTGGCGAGCCAGCGCCCGCCGACCGTCCATCCCAGCGAGGTGACGCGCGCGGCGTAGCCGGACATACGCATGTGCTGGCGGTCGACCAGTCGCCAGCCGTGCAGCATCGGCTCCTGCATGGTGGTGACCAGAAAGCGGCCGTCCGGGTGCACCGTCACGCCGAGATGCGAGCCCTTCCATTCCAGCTTTTCCGGATCGGCCTTCGGCGCGTTGGGAAACCATAGCGTGGCGCCATTGTAATGAGCGATGGCGAGGCGAAAGCCTTTTGGCAGGAAGGCAAGGCCGCCGACGGTGGACGGCGCTTCGAAGCTGCGCAGTTCTTTCCCCTGCACGAAGGCGGTCTTGCCGGCGGACCAGGCTACCGCGCCGTCGGGCCCGATCGCGACATGATCGATCCAGCGATGCTTTGGGTCCGTCGCAATGGTGCGGCTTGCGCCGCTGACATCGGTTTCCACGACCTTGCCATCGTCGCCGCCCGAGACGACAACCGACTCACTCACAGCCGTCGCCAATATCGCGCCGCCATGGACCGCGACGCTCTTGGGCTCGCCGCGCGGCGGAGCCAACACCATGGCTTCCTCGCCGAGCACGAATACCGCCATGCGGCCAAGAAAATGCGCGGCGATAACCGGGCCGCTCGCCGCAACCGCGTGGACGCGCTCGACGACGGACGCGGTGTCGTTGCGGGTGTCGGTCATGTTTCACCCTCCCCTGCAGGGGGAGGGTCGCTCGCCGCAGGCGAGCGGGGTGGGGCAGTTAGACAGCGGTCGCGGCATACGGCCCCACCTGGTTTGCTTCGCAAACCGGCCTCCCCCTGCAGGGGAGGCTGGATTACGCCACGCAGCTCTCGAATCCTTCGGCGATCATCTTGCCCGGCAGATTGCGGCCGATGAAGACCATGCGGCTGTCGCGCTTCTCGCCGTCTTTCCACGGCCGCTGGTGATCGCCGTCGAGGATCATGTGCACGCCCTGGAGCACGAAGCGCTGATCGTCGTCCTTGAAGGCGAGGATGCCTTTGCAGCGCAAAATGTTGGGGCCTTCCTTCTGCACCAGGTCCTGCACCCACGGGAAGAACTTGTCCGGATTGAGCGGCTTGTCGCTCCTGAGCGAAATCGATTGCATGTCCTCGTCGTGATAGTGCTTGAGCCCGCCATGGGAATGCGCATGCTTGTGGTCATGGTCATGATGGTGATCGTGGCCGTGGTCGTGGTGATGATGGTCGTGATCGTGACCGTCGCCTTCGAGGAATTCCGGCTCGATGTCGAGGATGCGGTCGAGGTCGAAAGCGTTGCGCTCAAGCACTTCGCTCAGCGCGATCTTGGCGCGCTCGGTCTTGTGCACCCGGGCGTAAGGATTGATGCCGCGGATGCGCGCCTCGACTTCGCTCAACTCCTCGGGCGTCACCAGGTCGGTCTTGTTGATCAGGATGACGTCGGCGAAAGCGATCTGGTTCTTCGCCTCGGGCGCATCTTTCAGGCGGTCATTGAGCCACTTGGCATCGGCGACCGTCACCACTGCGTCGAGCTTGGTGCGGCGGCCGACATTCTCGTCGATGAAGAAGGTTTGCGCCACCGGCGCCGGGTCGGCGAGGCCAGTGGTCTCGACGATGATGGCGTCGAACTTGCCTTTGCGTTTCATCAGGCCGTCGAGGATGCGCACCAGGTCGCCGCGCACGGTGCAGCAGATGCAGCCGTTGTTCATCTCGAACACTTCCTCGTCGGCGCCGACGACGAGGTCGTTGTCGATGCCGATCTCGCCGAATTCGTTGACGATGACGGCGTATTTCTTGCCGTGCGGCTCGGACAGGATGCGGTTGAGCAAGGTGGTCTTGCCGGCGCCGAGATAGCCGGTGAGCACGGTCACGGGAATCTTGTCGGTCATTAAGCCCTCCGTTGGCCTGTTCTATATAGGTATCCGCCGGCTCTTGCATCACCGCGAAACGCTTAAGCCCCGCGACGATTGACCCTGGGCTGCCGCCTTGATCCGGGCCTGCCATGGGCTATCGTTTTCGCCAACACGACAGGGAGGACACGATGCGGCAGACCGCGATCATCGCCGCCATTGCTTACGCTGCCATGGCTTTGGGCCTGGCGAGCGCGACCGGCGCGGCGGCGCAAAGCTACCCGGAGCGCGTGGTCCAGATCATCGTCCCGGCGACGCCCGGTTCGAGCGCCGACATATTGGGCCGCGTGCTCGCCGACGGCATGTCGGCGCAGTTCGGCAAGCCGGTCATCGTCGTCAACAAGCCCGGTGCCAACGGCGTGCTCGGCACCGCCGACGTCGCCCGCGCCAATCCCGACGGCTACACCCTGATGCACGGCGCCACCTATTCGGTCACCGTGCAGCCGCTCACCGACAAGAACGCCGGCTATACGGTGAAGTCGTTCACGCCGATCTGCCAGACTTTTAAGAACGACCAGGTCATCGTGGTGCCGCCGAATTCGCCGCTGAAGACGGCGAAGGACATCATCGCGGCCGCAAAACAAAAGCCTGGCGCGCTCAATGTCGGCATTCCCGGCATCGCCACCATCCCGCACCTCGCCATGATCCAGCTGGCGCGGCTGGCCAAAGTCGAGTTCAACGACGTACCGTTCAAGGGACCGGCCGAGGAAATCCAGAACACCCGTTCAGGCCAGCTCGATTTCTCCGCCGTGCCGCTCACGGCGGCCGCCGGCAGCGGGCTTGCGATGCCCGGACTGTTCGCGGCATCGCGCAATCCGTCGCTGCCCGACGTGCCGACATTCAAGGAGCAAGGTTTTGACGTTGCGCCGTTGAGCTTTGGCGGCCTGTTCGGCCCCGCCGGGATGCCGGCGGATATCACGCACAAGCTCGAAAGCGCCTGCATCGCCATCATCAAGAGCGATGCCGCCCAGCGCGTGGTCAAGAACACGTTCCAGCCGGCGGATTATTTCGCCGACGCCGCAGGTTTTGCCCGCAATCTCGCGATCGACGTCGCCGAGAAGACGCCGCTAGTGGCTTTGCTCAAGCCGCAGTGAGATCGTCATTCCGGGGCGCGCCAAAGGCGCGAACCCGGAATCCATAGTCACAGAAATTGCAGGACTAGCGCTGCGGTGCCGTTTCTGAAACGGCGGTGATTATGGATTCCGGGTTCCTCGCTGCGCTCGGCCCCGGAATGACGAATGAGCGGATATCACGCCTCGAGATGGCGCCGCGGCAGCACCAGCCAGATCAGGCCACCAGCGGGCCCAACGACGACGGACAGCAGATAAAGCAAGCCCGCGACCAGGATGATGGCGGGGCCCGCGGGCAGGTCGGCTCGGTAGGACAGCACAAGCCCCGCATAGCCTGAGAGCGCCGCGCCGGCGATTGCAACAGCGATCATGCCGGTGACATCGCGCGCCCAGAAGCGCGCAATGAACGCTGGCAGCATCATGATGCCGACGGCGAGCAGCGTGCCGAGCACCAGGAAGCCGCCGACCAGGTTGAGCACCATCAACGCCAGAAAGACGATATGGGCGGCGCCGCCGGAGCGGCTGACCGAGCGCAAAAATCCGGGATCGACGCATTCGAGCACCAGCGGCCGCCAGATCAGCGCCAGCGCGAGGAGCGACACTGAGGCGATGGCGGCGATCAGCAGCAGCGCCGGATTTTGCATCGTCAGCACCGAGCCGAACAGGAAGTGCACCAAATCTTCGTTACTGCCCTTGAGCGAGACGATGGTGACGCCGAGCGCCAGCGAAATCAGAAAGAACGCGGCGAGCGAGGCATCTTCCTTCAACGTCGTGGCGCGTGCGATCAGGCCGGCGCCGATGGTGATGAGGAATCCGGCGATCAGGCCGCCGCCGGCCATGGCCAAGACGCTCATGCCGGCGACCAGGAAGCCGATGGCCACGCCCGGCAGGATCGCGTGCGACAGCGCGTCGCCGATCAGGCTCATGCGGCGCAGCATCAAAAACACGCCGATCGGCGCCGCGCTGAACGACAGCGCGAACGTTGCGGCCAGCGCCCGGCGCATGAAGTCGTGCTCGGCAAACGGCGCGATCAGAGTGTCGTAAAGCATCGGATCACGCAGCCTCGCTGGCGCAAGCCTCGGCGGCCTCGTCGAACGCCTCGCACATGCGGCGCGCTCTATCGAGATTCTCGGCCGTCAGCACCTCACGTGTTGCGCCCCAGGCCACCGGCTCGCGGGCGAGCAACAGAACTTGCGGAAAGTAGGCGCGCACCAGTTCGATATCGTGAGTGGCGGCAAGCACTGTGCGGCGTTCCCAATGCCACTGCCGCACCAGATGCATCAGGTCGGCCACTGTCTTGCTGTCGATGGCGCTGAACGGCTCGTCGAGCACGATCATCCGCGCGTCCTGGATCACGAGGCGCGCGAACAGCATGCGCTGCATCTGCCCGCCCGACAGCGTGCCGATGCTGCGCTGTTCGAAGCCGGTCAGCCCAACCGCGGCGAGGCCGGCCTCAATCGCCAGGTGATCCTTGCGGTCGATGCCGCCGAAGGGGCCTTTGCGGCGCCACAGCCCCATCGCCACCATGTCGTAGACGTTGATCGGAAACGAGCGGTCGATCTCGGCTGATTGCGGCAGGTAGGCGATGTCGCGGGCGGCGGAACCGTTGCGCTCGATGCTGCCGGCAAGCGGCTTGAGCGCGCCGACGACAGCCTTGAACAGCGTCGACTTGCCCGCACCGTTCGGTCCGACGACCGCGGTCAGCGAGCCTTGCTCCACCACGCCGTCAAGGTGATGCACGGCCGGGTGCCGGTCGTAGCCCAGCGTGAGATCGTGGAATCTGAGCGCGGACACTACGGACGAAATCATCTGGTGGCCCACAGCACCGCGGCCCAGATCAACGCGATCGATACGCCGGCGAGCGCCAAGCGTGTGGACGCGGACAGCCGCAGCAGCGACGGCGAAAGGGCCGGTGATGGATGGACTGTGCCCGCCTGGTAGTGGTGCGCCATGATGTAACAATATAACATTACAAGCGGTGTCCACCAGCCCCAAGCTTTCGCCGCCGGCGCGGCCAATAAGGGTCGCGGAATTGCTACACTTGGCCGCCACTAACCAGCATCGCGGCAGATGGCGTGCGGCATTGGCCACGCGCGCCATTCGCGCTAGGAATGGGCAACATTTTGGGCGGCCGGAATGGCCGCGTTGGGGAGGAAGTCGATGAAACGTTTTGCTTTTGCGCTCGCCGCTACATTCATCACTGCGCTTTTCTTGGCGCTGGCGGGCCCGGCGCTGGCCGATCCGATCATCATCAAATTCAGCCACGTGGTGACGCCGGACGCGCCCAAGGGCAAAGCGGCCTTGCTGTTCAAACAGCTCGCCGAGAAATACACCGACGGCAAAGTGACCGTCGAAGTCTATCCGAACTCCTCGCTCTACAAGGACAAGGAAGAGCTGGAAGCGCTGCAGCTCGGCTCGGTGCAGCTGCTCGCGCCTTCGATCTCCAAATTCGGCCCGCTCGGCGTCAAGGAATTCGACGTCTTCGACCTGCCGTTCCTGATGACCGACGACACCCATGCCCGGCAGATGATGGCGAGCCCGATGATGGGCGAACTCAACAAGAAGCTCGAGGACAAGGGCGTCGAGCCGCTGGCTTATTGGGACAACGGCGCCCACGTCTATACCGCCAATGTGCCGCTGATCATGCCCGACGATTTCAAGGGCTTGAAAATGCGCATCCAGGGCTCGAAGGTGCTCGACGCCGTGGCGCGCGAGCTTGGCGCCATTCCGCAAATCATCGCCTTCGGCGAGCTCTATCAGGCGCTGCAGACCGGCGTCGCCGACGGCGAGGACAACGTACCGTCCAATATCTCCACGCAAAAGCTCTATGACGTGCAGAAATATCTCACCGTGTCGCATCACGGCCGGCTGACTTATTCGCTGATCACCAACAAGAAGTTCTGGGACGGGCTGCCGCCGGACGTGCGCGCCGGCCTCGACCGCGCGGTGAAGGAATCGACGCAGTTCTTCGACGACACCGCCGCCAAGGACAACGTCACCGCCATGGAAACGATCAAGGCCACCGGCAAGATGCAGATCCACGAGCAGACCGACACCGAAAAGGCCGCCTGGATCGCCAAGCTGATGCCGGTGCACAAGGAAATGGAAAAGCGCTTCGGCAAGGATTTCATCGACCGGGTCTACAAGGCATCGGGCTTCGTTCCGCCCCAGTCCTAAAGCTGCTTGATCCCTTCCCTCGGTCGGGAAGGGATTTTCGCTCCTGGGGGACATCTAGTGCTCGGCGTGCTCGACCGTATCCTCAACCGGCTCGAAGAGGTGATTATCGTCTCGCTGATTGCCATGGCGACGGCGATCACCTTCGTCGCCGTCGTCCATCGCTACGGCGCCAGCAATTCCGCGAGTCTCGCCCGCTGGGCCGGCGTGCATAATTTGCCGTTTCTCAAATATACCGCGAACTGGGTCTATACCGGGCTCATCGCCATCGATCTGTCCTGGGCCAACGAGCTGTCCACCTACATGTTCGTGTGGATGGCGAAATTCGGCGCGGCACTCGGCGTGCGCACCGGCATCCATGTCGGCGTCGATGTCTTCGTCAAAAAACTGTCGCCGGCCGCGCGCAAACCAGTGATCGTGTTCGCGCTGTTGTGCGGCGCGTTGTTCACCGGCGTCATCGGCACGCTCGGCGCCGTCTATGTCTACGAGCTCGATCCGGACCAGGTGTCGCCCGAGCTCGAATGGCCGAGCTGGATCATCTATCTGTGCATTCCGCTCGGCTCCTACCTGATGTGTTTCCGCTTCCTGCAGGTGATGTGGCGTTTCCTGCGCACCGGTTACGTGCCGCATCAGGGCCACGGTATCGAATACGAGGAGCCGCACGACACGGCGCCGCTCGGCGAGAACGTCCCGGTCGGCGAGGCGGCGCGATGACCGCGGTGTCGCAAATCGGCAAACCCGCCGCGCCGCGCTCGTACGGCGACGCCATCACGGCGGCGCTGATCATCATCATCCCGATCGCGCTGGCGCTGGTTTGCTTCGCGGCGCGCCTGCATATCATCGAGCTGTCGCACACGGTGCGCGCCGAGCTTTTGTTCGCGCTGCTGCTCGCCTTGATGGCGTGCGGCATGCCGATCTCGATCGCGCTCGGGCTCTCGGTGCTGACCTATCTGTTCATTCTCTCCGACGTCGATCCGAAGATGGTGGGGCTGAAGCTCTTCACCAGCATCGATCGCTTCGAGATCATGGCGATACCGTTCTTCATCCTGGCCGGCAATTTCCTCACCGCCGGCGGCGTAGCGCACCGCATGATCGATTTCGCCACTTCGATGATCGGGCACTGGTATGGCGGCCTCGGCCTCGCCGGTGTCGTCGCCTGCGCCTTGTTTGCCGCGATTTCCGGCTCGTCGGTGGCGACCGTGGTCGGCATCGGCTCGATCATCCTGCCGGCCTTGATGGAGCAGGGCTATCCGCCGCGCTTTTCCGCCGGCGTCATCGCCACCTCGGGCGCGCTCGGCATCCTGTTTCCACCATCGATCAACCTCGTCATCTATGCGGTGGCGACCAGCGGCATGCAGCCGCGCGGGCCGACCGGCGCGGTGGTCGATTCCGCCTCGATCGGCCAACTGTTCATCGCCGCCCTGGTGCCCGGGCTGATCCTCGCCTTCATGCTGGGCGCGACCACCTGGTATCGCGCTTGGCGCTACGATTATCCGCGCCTTAAGCGCTCGAACTGGCGCGAGTGCTGGCAGGCATTTCGCGAAAGCGTCTGGGGGCTGATGCTGATCCTCCTCGTGCTCGGCGGCATCTATTCCGGCCTGTTCACGCCGACCGAAGCCGCCGCCTGCGCCGCGGTCTATTCCTTCGTCATCGCCGTGTTCGTCTACAAGGGCCTGAAATTCTCGGAAGTGCCGGCGGTGCTGCTCAAGGCCGCCGCCATGAGCGCGATGATCCTCTACATCATCACCAATGCGGCGGTGTTCTCCTGGCTGCTCACCTCGGAGCAGATTCCGCAATCCATGGCCGAATGGATGACCGCGCAGGGTTTTGGCATCATAGCCTTCCTCCTGGTCACCAACATCGTGCTGCTCGCCGCCGGCAACTTCATGGATCCCGCCGCCATCACCCTGATCATGGCGCCGATCCTGTTTCCCATGGCGGCGCGGCTTGGCGTCCATCCGGTGCATCTCGGCATCCTGATGGCGGTCAACATGGAAGTCGGCCTGTGCCATCCGCCGGTGGGACTCAATCTCTACGTCGCCTCAGGCATCACCAAGATGGGCATCACCGAGCTGACGATCGCGGTGCTGCCATGGCTCCTCACCATGCTGATCTTCCTCGCCATGGTGACCTACATCCCCGCCATCTCGCTGTGGCTGCCGCATGTGTTGGGGATGCTGTAGTCCGTCATCCTGGGCTCCTCGCTTCGCCCGACCCCGCACCATTTTCGCCGCGTACCACGGCAATTGGACGTGGTACTGTGCCGGCACTAGGCAGGCACGACCCTGGCCAAAACTGCGACCGTGGCACGATTGTCCAATCAATGACCCCGAATGGGGCTGATCTGGGGAATCCCAGAACGATGGACGAAGCGACCAGCAATCCGCCGACCCCGGACGAAGTCCGGGCCCAGCTCGAACGCATGACGGCGAGCGACGATTTCATTCGCTCGCCGCAGCTCGGCGCGTTTTTGCGCTTCGTCGTCGAGTCGGTGCTGCAAGGCAAGAGCGACCGCATCAAGGCCTATACGATCGGCGTCGACGTGCTGCGCCGCGACGCCAAATTCGATCCGCAGCTCGATCCGATCGTCCGCGTCGAGGCGACGCGGCTGCGGCGCACCATCGATCGCTACTACGCGGGGCTCGGCGCCAACGACGCGATCCGCATCGAGCTGACGCGCGGCAGCTATGTCCCGACGTTCAGCCGGCGGCCCGCTTTGCCCGGCGTGACGGCGCATTCGTCGACACTCGATCGGTTCTGGTCGATCCGTTTGCTGGTGGTGGCGGCCGTGGCGCTGATCGTGATTGCCGCCGTTGTCGCGTTGTCGCAACGGCGCCTGCCGGCGCCGGGCGCCGTGGCGGTGCCGCCGGCCGCGGCGCTGCCGCCCGGCAACGGGTTGCCGGTTCTGATGATGCCGCCGTTCGAAGTCAGCGGCGCGCCGGGGCCGCGCAGCATTGCCGCCCGCTCGCTGCAGGAAACGCTCAGCAATGCCTTCACCCACTTCGATCTGGTCAACGTTCAGCTGGAACCCACCGACCATCAGGCGGCGGCCGGCAATGAGGCTGTGCCGGCGCGCGAGGCCAACGCCGACTATCGATTTTCCGGCTCGGTCGGATATGGCGACGACGGCGCGGCGCGTCTGTTGTTCAGGCTGATCGACGTCTCGGACGGCAGCATCGTGTGGTCGCGCGCGATCGATCGCGTGCTCGGCGGCGACGACAAGGCCGCCGCCGAAGAGCGGATCGTGCGCGAGCTTGCCGGTACATTGCTGCAGCCGTTCGGTGTGATCTATACCCGCCAGCGCGCCAAGGTTCTCGACGGGACGCTGACCGATCCGCGTTATCGCTGTCTGGTCGAAGTCATCGATTCGTTCAGCTCGTTCGACACCGCCCAGCAGGAGCGCGGGCGCGATTGCCTCGAACAGCTCACCGCGCGCGACCCGGGTTTCGCGCTCGGCTTCAGCTACCTCGCGGCGATCGATTTGCGGGAATATCTCTACGATTTCGGCACACGCCCCGGCGACACGCCGCCGCTCGATCGCGGGCTCACCGCGGCGCGGCGCGGCGTCGAACTGAATCCGGAATCGGCGCGCGCCTACGAGATGCTGTTCGTCATTCAATTCGCCCGCCGCGACCTGGCTGCCGCATTCGATGCCGCCAACAAGGCGATCACGCTCAACCGCTACGACATGCGCCTGTTGGGCTCCTACGGCGCGCGCCTAATCTCCAGCGGCGACATCGATAAGGGCCTGGCCGTGCTGAAGCAGTCCGGCGATGACGGCACGGTGCGGCCGCCGTTCGAGGAGTTTTTTGTCTTCCTCGGCGAATATCTGCGCGGCGACATCACCAGCGCGCTCTTCCACGCCGACCAGATCACCAGCGATTCCTTCCAACTCGGCCTGATCGCGCGGGCGCTGGCCGCCGCGGCCAGGGGCGACGGTGAAGCCGCGATGCGCTCTCTCTCCCGGCTGGTCGCGCTCGACCCGGCGTGGCGCGATGACACCCGCGCCGCGCTGGCGAAGTTCTTCTACGCGCCGGCGATCGTCGACCGGCTGTCGAGCGATCTCGCGGCGGCTGGTCTTCCCGGGCGGCCTTGAAGCGGCGCGCTGAGCTGGCGAAATATCTGTCACCTCCATAACTATTTGATTTTTAATAATATTTGTTCCCCGGCGGACCGTTTAACAGCAAATTGCTTCCGCATCTCGGGCCATGCCCTTAAGGCATCCGGCTTGCGCCGGGACGGCGATGGCCGCCCGGCATTATTCACAGCGCCAAATTGGCTTTATCGGGATTGGACGAGGTTTATGCCTCTTGCCCTCGCTGAATATCTTCGTCACCTGGCGACGCGATGCAGCCGCATGTCGCGCGACTGCAACGACCCGGTGATCAGCAAGGAACTGGTGATCATCAGCGTCGAACTGGTCGAGAAGGCGGAAGCCTTCGAGGCCGAAAACGCCATACCGCACGCGGACGATCCGCATGCGGCGGAGATCACGACGCGCGAAGACGACGACGAGAAGTAGCCTCCCGAAGTCGCCTTACGACGCCTGACGCAGCTTTGACGACGCGCGCCCGCTGCGCAGCCCGTCGAGGATGGCGTTGGCGCGCGCCATGGAGAACGCGCGCGTCTTTTCGTCGAAGGCTTGCCCCGAGCCGCGCATCATGTAGCCGTGCAGCACGCCCGGAAAGATGTGCACCTCGACGTTCTTCATGCGCGAGGGAATATCGCGATAGGCGTCCAGCACCTCGGCCGGCGCCCGGCTGTCGCGGTCGCCCCAGATGATGCAGACCGGCTCGCGCACGCCGTCGAGCTCTCCCACGTAATCGAGGAACTGGGTGCCGTGGCAGGAAATGCCGGCGGCATAGCCGAGCCGCTTCGGCCCAAGGATGGCGTAGGGGCCGCCGTAGCAGAAACCCATCACCGCGGCCTGGCCATTGAACTGCGGCAGCGTGCGCAGATAGGCCAGCATGTCGACGAGATCGCGCTCGCCGGTCTTGATTTTCTCGAGCCGCGGCTGCGAGCGCTGCTGGGTCCGGCCGTCGTCATGGGACAGCGGCCCCGGCAGCGTGCGCCAGAACAGATCGGGCGCCGCGGCGATGACGCCATTCGCGGCAAATTCGTCGGCGATCGAGCGGATATCCGTATCGACCCCGTGCACGGCGGACGCCAGCACGATGGCCGGCATCGTTCCGTCAGACTTGGGTGCTTCGGCTTTCGGCACGACCAGATAGCAATCGAATTCGCCGCCTTCGCTCGAGCGGATTTTTACGGTCTGTCCTGACATGATGTCCTCCCTAATCGTGAAAGTCGCTCGGCTTGAGCTCGATCGGCGTGCCGTGCGGCGTGCGTTCGCAGGCGTGCTCCCAGGCGTGGCGCGTGCGTTGCAGTTGCCGCGCGTCGGTGACGCCTTTTTCGGCGACGATGCGCTCCAGCGTGGCGAGCCAATGGTGATAATAGGTCTCGCCGGTGTCGGGATCGCCGGCGGCTTGCGCTTTTTTGATCTCGTCGCCCAACGTCGCCGCCCATTCCTTCCAGGTGAACAGGCCGCGCGCGTTGAGCGACAGTGCCAGTGCAAACGCTTCCGCTTGCCAGGGTTCGCGGAACACCGGCCCGTCGTCGTTGCGCGGGATGCTGGCGACCGACTGCGTCGCGCGTAGCGTGGCGGCGTCGGCGGTCATGCAGGCTCCAGATACGGCTCGAAGGCCTCGATCGAGACCTTGAGCGACGGG
>JBEKKM010000092.1:0-19572 GCA_050010715.1 Xanthobacteraceae bacterium
CTCGCGGCCGATGGTCTCGCCGGTGAGCGTGCGGACGAGATCGTCGGCGCCGGCGATGATGGTGCCGTCGAGGCCGAGCAGGATGTCGCCGACTTTCAGGCCGGCGAGCGCTGCCGCGGAATCCGGCTCGATGGACGCGATCATCACGGCGCGTTCTTGCGTGATGCCGGCGGCGTGGCGCAGCCGGCGCGGGATCGGCGTGTGCTGGGCGGCGACACCGATGAAGGCGCGGCGCACCCGGCCGTGGCGCACCAGTTCGCCGAGCACGAAGCTTGCGGTATTGGCGGCGACCGCGAAACAGATGCCTTGCGCGCCCATGATCACCGCGGTGTTCACGCCGACGACTTCGCCGTGGGAGGACACCAGCGGTCCGCCGGAATTGCCGGGATTGAGCGCCGCATCGGTCTGGATCACGTCGTCGATCAGCCGGCCGGTGCGCGAGCGCAAGCTGCGGCCGAGCGCCGAGACCACGCCGGTCGTCACCGTCGATTCGAAGCCGAGCGGGTTGCCGATGGCGATCACCAACTGGCCGCGCTTGAGCCGCTTTGAATCGCCGAGTGGCGCCGCCGGTAAGGTCACCGGCTCGACGATGCGGATCAGCGCCAGATCGGTGTCGGGATCGTCGCCGACCAGCCGCGCGGTCAGGTGTTGGCCTTCCGGCGTCGTCACCTCGATGCGCGCGGAGGAACTCGCAGTACTTCCCGCTCCGGCAACGTGGCTGTTGGTAAGGATCAGCCCATCGGGCGCCACCACGACCCCGGAGCCAGTGCCGCCACGCGGGCGGCCGTTGGCTTCGCCGGCATGGATGGTGAGCCCGACCACGGCCGGGCCGACTCTGTCGACCACGTCGATGACGGCAAGCGAATAGGCGTCAAGGAGCGCCTGGTCCTCGACCGGAACTTCGGGGCTAACAGCGGCGGCAGCGCCGCTGCCGCCCCAGGCGGCATCGTGCAAGGGTATGATTTTCATGTTTTGTCAGGGTGTTAGCCCAGCGTCCGCTGGGGACCGGCGCATTCGCCGGTCGAGGCAATATATGGGAACCTGGGAACCGTCAGGGAAGGGTAGGCGGCTCGCGGTTGACAGCGAAGGCGGCTTGTGGTGCCCCGATCCTCTTGAGGGAAAAACTAATGGCTATCACCCGTGCGGCGCGCCTTGCCGTCCTCGTGGCTGCGGCTGCGCTTTCCGGCTGCGGCCAGGGCCAGCAGCAAAGCGCCGCCGCGCCGCCGGCCGTCACCGTGGCCAACCCGGTACAGCGCACCGTGGTCGACCAGGACGAATATGTCGGCCGCTTCGCCGCGGTGGAATCGGTCGAAATCCGCTCGCGGCTGTCCGGCTATCTCTCCGCGATCCATTTCATCGACGGCCAGATGGTGAAGAAGGACGATCTGCTCTTCACCATCGACCGCAGGCCGTTCCAGATCGCGCTCGAGCAGATGAAGGCTAACCTGGCGCAAGCGCGCGCCAATCTCGCCTTCACCGACGCCGACCTGCAGCGCGGCCAGCAACTTCTCGGCAACAAGACCATCACCGAACAGGCTTACGACCAGCGCACCCAGGCCAAGCGCGTCGCCGAAGCCGCCGTCGCCGCCCAGGAGGCGATGGTGCATTCCGCCGAGCTCGATCTCGAGCAATATAGCGAATTGCGTTCGCCGATCGACGGCCGCATCGGCGACCGCAGGGTTGCCGTCGGCAACCTGATTACCGGCGGCGCCGGCGGCGCGACGACGCTGCTCGCCACCATCGTCTCGGTCGATCCGATTCGTTTCGAATTCTCGTTCGACGAGGCGTCGTATCTGCGTTACGTGCGCTTCGCCACGTCGAGCCAGGACGTCGCCAGTCTGCATGGCAATGTTCCGGTCACGCTGAAACTGATCGACGAGAAGGATTTCGTGCACCAGGGCAAGATCGATTTCGTCGACAACGTCATCGACCGCTCCTCGGGCACCATCCGCGGCCGCGCCGTCTTCGACAACGCCGACGGCATTTTCACGCCCGGCATGTTCGGCCGCGTTCGGGTGCCGGGCTCGCCGCCCTATACGGCGCTGCTCATTCCCGACGCCGCGATCGGCACCGAGCAGGTGCGCAAATTCGTCCTGGTCGTCGACGACGGCAATGTGGTCCGGCAGAAATATGTCACGCTCGGGCAGATCGACGGCGGCCTGCGCGTGATCAAGGATGGGCTCACCGCCACCGATCGGGTCGTTGTCAACGGTCTGATGCGCGCGCGCCCCGGCCAGAAGGTGACGCCGCAGCAAGAAGGCGCGCCGCCGCCCAAAGGGCCGAACGAAGCCAAGGCCGGCTGAGGCCAGGAAAATGCGCATCTCGCATTTCTTCATCGACCGGCCGATCTTCGCCGCCGTGGTCTCGATCGTGTTCGTGATCCTCGGCGGCGTGTCGTTCTCGCGGCTGCCGGTGGCGCAATATCCCGAGATCGCGCCGCCGATCATCAACGTCTCCGGACAATATCCCGGCGCCAGCGCCGAAGTCGTCGCCGCCACCGTGGTGACGCCGATCGAGCAGCAGATCAACGGCGTCGAGAACATGCTCTACATGTCGTCGAACTCGACAGCCGACGGCAAATTCTCCATCCAGGTGAGTTTTGATCTCGGCACCAATCTCGATATCGCGCAGGTGCAGGTGCAGAACCGCGTTGCCATCGCGCAGCCGCGGCTGCCCGTCGACGTGCGCAATATCGGCGTCACAGTGACCAAGGCCTCGCCCGACCTGATGATGGTCGTGCACCTTTATTCGCCCGACAAGTCGCGCGACGCGCTGTTCATGACCAATTACGCCACGCTCGAAGTGACCGATCCGCTGACCCGGGTCGACGGCGTCGGCTCGGTCACGGTGTTCGGCAGCCGCGATTATTCGATGCGCATCTGGATCGATCCCGATCGCCTGCAATCGCTCGGGCTGACCGCGACAGACGTCACCAATGCGCTGCAAGGCCAGAACATTCAGGTTGCTTCCGGCGTGCTCGATCAGCCGCCAATCGAGCATCAAGGCGCGTTCCAGATCGCGGTGCAGACGCTGGGTAGGCTCGCCAATCCGGAGGATTTCGGTTCCATCGTGGTCAAGGAGACGCCGGGCGCGGTGGTGCGGCTCAAAGACGTCGCCGACGTCAAGCTGCAGGCGCTCGATTATTCGTCGAATTCCTATCTCGACCACGATTTCGCCATTGCACTCGCCGTATTCCAGCGGCCCGGCTCGAACGCGCTCGCCACCGCTGACGGCGTCAACGATCTGATGGCGCGGCTGTCGAAGCGGTTTCCGCCCGGCCTCAAATACGACATCGTCTACAACCCGACCCAGTTCATCCGGCAGTCGGTCGACGCGGTGATCGACACGATCTTCGAGGCCATCGTTCTGGTCGTGCTGGTGGTGATTTTGTTCCTGCAAACCTGGCGGGCTGCGATCATTCCGCTGGTGGCGATCCCGGTGTCGCTGATCGGCACTTTCTTCTTCATGGCGGCGTTCGGCTTCACGCTAAATAACCTTTCTTTGTTCGGCCTGGTGCTGGCGATCGGCATCGTGGTCGACGATGCCATCGTTGTGGTCGAGAACGTCGAGCGCAATATCGCCGCGGGGCTAAACCCGCGCGAGGCGGCGCGCAAAAGCATGGACGAGGTCGGCTCGGCGCTGATCGCCATCGCGCTGGTGCTGTGCGCGGTGTTCGTGCCGTCGGTGTTCATCACCGGTATTTCCGGGCAGTTTTATCGCCAGTTCGCGTTGACCATTGCCGGCGCCACGGTCATTTCGCTGATCGTGTCGCTGACGCTGTCGCCGGCGATGTGCGCACTGCTGCTCAAGCCGCACGACCGGAGCCATCGCGACACCTGGTGGGAGCGGCCGATCCACGGCTTTTTCGGCTATTTCAACGCCGCGTTCGAGTGCGTCGGCTCGGGCATTTCCTGGCTCGCCACGCGCACTGTGCGCCGCACGGCGATGATGGTCGCGATCTATCTCGTCGTGCTCGGTGTCGGGTTTTCCGCGTTCCACAAGACGCCTACAGGCTTCATTCCGGCGGTCGATCGCGGCTATATCATTGTCGTGGTGCAGTTGCCGCCGGGCGCATCGCTGTCGCGCACCGACGCGGTGCAGCAACGCGCGCTCGATATCGCGTTCGGCGTGCCCGGCATCGCCCACGCCATGAACATCGTCGGTTTCTCCGGCGCTACCTTCACCAATGCGCCGAATTCCGGCGCGCTGTTTCTTGTGCTGGACGATTACAGCAAGCGCGGCCGCGATCCGCGGCAATCGGCGCCGGCGATCCAGGCCGAATTGAACAAGCGGCTGTCCGCGATCCAGGACGCCTTCATCGTCGCGGTGCTGCCGCCGCCGGTGATGGGCATCGGCACCGCCGGCGGTTTCCGCATGATGATCGAGGACCGTGGCGGACGCGGCGCGGCGGCGTTGCGCGAAGCGGCCTCGGCCTTGATGGCGCGCGCCAATGGCACGACCGGCCTGTCTCAGGTGTTCACCTTGTTCGAGACCTCGACGCCGCAAGTCTATCTCGACATCGACCGCACCAAGGCGCAGCTCCTCGGCATCAACGTGCAGGATGTGTTCAACGCGCTGCAGATTTTCATCGGCAGCTCCTACGTCAACGACTTCAATTTGTTCGGCCGCACCTTCCGCGTCACCGCCGAGGCGCGCGAAGAGGACCGGCAGAACATCGCCGACGTGCTGAAAATCCGAGTGCGCAATGCCAACGGCGACACGGTGCCGCTCGGCTCGTTCACCACGGTGACCGACATCGCCGGGCCGTACCGCGTGCCGCGCTATAACCTGTTTCCCGCCGCCGAGATCGACGGCGCCGCCGCGCCGGGCTATTCGCAAGGCCAGGCCATCGCCATCATGGACAAGCTCGCCGCAGACACGCTGCCCGACGGTTTTGCCACCGAATGGACCACGCTCGCCTTCCAGCAGATCAAGGCCGGCAACACCGCGATGTTCGCCTTCGTGCTGGCGGTGGTGTTCGTGTTTCTGGTTCTCGCCGCGCAATACGAGAGCCTTACCCTGCCGCTCGCGGTGATCATGATCGTGCCGATGTGCCTGGTCGCCGCCATCACCGGCGTCATCCTGCGCGGCCAGGATAACAACATCCTCACCCAGGTCGGCTTCGTGGTGCTCATTGGGCTTGCGGCCAAGAACGCCATCCTGATCGTCGAATTCGCCCGCCAGCTCGAGGACCAGGGCCGCACCCGCTGGCAGGCCGCGGTCGAGGCGACACGGCTGCGGCTGCGGCCGATCCTGATGACCTCGTTCGCGTTCATCCTCGGCGTCACGCCGTTGGTCTGGGCGATCGGCGCCGGCGCCGAATTGCGCCAGACGCTCGGCACCGCGGTGTTTGCCGGCATGATTGGCGTCACCGCCTTCGGGCTCGTATTCACGCCGGTGTTCTATGTCATCGCGCGCTGGATCGCGGAACTCGGGCTGTGGCGCGGCAAGTGGTGGCGGACGGGCGCCCAGCCGGCCGAGTAAGCGTGCGGCGGCGGTTTCGCTTTTTAGGGTTTCGCGGCGGCGCGTTCGTCCACGATCGTCTGCAATTTGCGCTTCACGGCCGCCGGCTGATCGGTGGCCAGAAATTCGGCGACGGTCATTCGCCTGACCAGCCGCAGATAGGGTTTGCCTGAGAGCAATGCGTCGAGCTTGACGTGCTCTTGCACCACATAATCCTGCGCGTCGTCCGGATCCTTGACCAGCGTCCATTGATCGCACGCGTTGCGCTCATCGGGGCGGCTGCGAAAGATCAGGTTCTCCAATGCTCGCTCCTGCTGCGCCCGCCGGCGATCCGGCCTCACAGTGATCTGGAATAATGTCATAATGCCGGTGTTGGTGGCCGGATAGTGTTACCATGGGGCTCGGCAGCGGGGGCTGCGGTCGCCTATGACCTTCTGGCCCGACTGACGATTTCGGCCTAACTCAATTACCTGACAGGGAGACCACCAGATGATCCGTACTGTGTTCGCCGTCGCCACTACGGCCGCCATTGTCCTTGGCGTCTGCGCTGCCGTGGCTCAGGAAGATCCGATCAAAGCGCGCAAGGCGCTGATGAAGGCCAACGGCGATCAGGCCAAAATCCTCTCCGACATGTCCAAGGGCGACAAGCCTTACGATCAGGCGGCGGTGACCAAGGGCCTCGCACAATTTCAAGAGGCGGCGGCGAAGATGCCGAATCTCTTCCCGGACAACTCGAAGTCCGAGGCCGGTTCTCCTGCTGCGGACGATTTCAGCCCGAGCCCCAAGGTTTGGGAAAATATGGTCGACTTTAAAGCGCGGTTCGCGAAATTCGGCGACGACGCTAAGGCAGCGAGCGCCAGTGTGAAGGACGTGGACAGCCTCAAGGCGGCGCTCGGCAATATCGGCAAGAACGATTGCGGCGCCTGCCATCAGGACTATCGCCTCAAGAAAGGCTGAACGAACGTCTGAGCGTAACGAGGGCGGGCGTCCGCGCGGGACCACCTGCCCTTCGTTTTTCAATAGCGTTCCGTCATCCTGAGGTGCCCGCGCGCAGCGCGGCCTCGAAGGACGCACGGCCAATCGAAGATGAAGCGACACCTCACGCTACGCAATCTCGCTATTGTCGTCGTCGCCGGTGCGGCGCTCGGCTTCGCCGTTTTCTGGATCGTGACGGTCCCGGCGACGGTGTCCGCTTCGGCGCTGCCGCCATACACGCCGAACCTCGACAACGGCAAGACCATGTTCAATATCGGAGGCTGCGCCTCGTGCCATGCCGTGCCGACCAAGGATCCGCATAAGGTCGACCGTACGCGGCTCGGCGGCGGCTTGGCGCTGCAATCGCCGTTCGGCACTTTCTACGCACCGAATATTTCGCCCGACCCGAAGGACGGTATCGGCGCTTGGAGCGACGCGGATTTCGTCAGCGCGATGTGGGACGGCACGGCGCCGGACGGCTCGCATCTGTTTCCGGCGTTTCCCTACGATTCCTACCGGCACATGCAGCTCAACGACGTGCGCGATCTGTTTGCTTACCTGAAAACGCTGCCGCCGGTCTCCGGCAGGGTGCGCGATCACGACCTGGCGTTCCCGTTCAACATCCGTCGTTTGGTCGGCGGCTGGAAGCTTTTGTTTCTCAAAGGCGGTCCTTACATGCCCGACCCGTCGCAATCGGCGCAATGGAACCGCGGCGCTTATCTGGTCAACGGACCGGGGCATTGCGCCGAATGCCACTCGCCGCGCAATTTTATGGGCGGCATCATCGACAGCGAACGCTTCGCCGGCGGCCCGGCGCCGGACGGCAAAGGCTGGGTGCCGAACATCACGCCCGCCGGGCTCGGCCATTGGGGCGACGACAAGATCGCATGGTCGGAAAAGGACATTGCCCATTTCCTCGACGACGGCATGAATCCGGCGGGCGATTTTGCCGGCGGCGGCATGGCCGATGTGATTGGCAATACCTCACAACTCAGCGCCGACGACCGCGCCGCGATCGCCAATTACATCGCCACGCTGCCATCCATTAAAGGCCCGACTCCGCCGCCAAAGAAAGACTGAGCCGCGGCCTTTGCATCGCGCGCGATAGCAGGTTAAGGACGGCCAAGGTTCCCGGGCCGTCCCCCCAGCGAAATCGGGCTTGCCCGATTTCGGATCTTCAAGTGTCCAAGTCGGCAATAGCCGACTTGGTTGGCTCGCTCCGCTCGCGCCTCAGGGTGACGGAACGCTTACGCATGAACTCCGGCAAAGGCGTCGTTCTCAAGCTGATCTCCGCGGTGCTGTTCGCCGTGATGTCGGCTTTGATCCGCTATCTCGGCGCGCGCTATCCGATCGGCGAGGTGGTGTTCTACCGCTCGGCCTTCGCCATCGTGCCGGTGGTGCTGGTCTATGCCTGGCGCGGCGAGCTGATGGCCGCGGTGCGCACCGAGCGTCCGCTCGGTCACGCCAACCGCGGCGTGCTCAGCGTCGTCGGCATGTTCTGTAATTTCGGTGCGCTGGCGCGGCTGCCCTTGATCGAGGCCAACGCGATCTCGTTCACTTCGCCGCTGATCAGCGTGGCGCTGGCTGCGCTCATCCTCAAAGAGCGGGTGCGCATCTACCGCTGGTCGGCGGTGACGATCGGCTTCGTCGGCGTGCTGGTGGTGCTGGCGCCGCATTTTTCCGGCGACGAATTGACCATGGCCATGGCGAGCGCGACCAGCGTCGCCGGCGTGATCTACGCGGTCGCAGGCTCCGTCACCAATGCCGGCACCATGATCCAGACGCGCCACCTGACCAAGAGCGAGACGACGTCATCGATCGTGTTCTATTTCTCGCTGATCTGCGCGGTCGCCGGCCTCGTTACCTGGCCGTTCGGCTGGATCGCGCCGACAAGCCAAGAGTTCGTGGCTCTGATGAGCATCGGCTTTCTCGGCGGCACCGGACATATTCTCCTGACCGAGAGCTATCGTTACGCCTCCGCCTCGATGCTGGCGCCGTTCGACTATACGTCGATGATCTGGGCGCTGGTGCTCGGCTATGCGTTCTTCGGCGAATTGCCGACGGTCATGATCGTGGTCGGCTCCGCGATCATCGCGGCCGCCGGCCTGTTCGTGATCTGGCGCGAGCGCCAGCTCGCTCTTGCGCGCCGGCGGGCGGTGGAGGGAACGACTACGAGCCTCCAAACGCCTTGAAGGTGATGATGGTGCGGGTGTCGGCGACGCCGGCAATGGTCTGCACCTTCTCGGCGATGAAATGGCCGATATCGGTCGAGGGATCGACGTAGAATTTCACCAACAGATCGAAGTCGCCGGCGGTCGAGTAGATTTCCGAGGCGATCTCGGCGTCCGCGAGCTTATTCGCGACCTGGTAGGACTTGCCGAGCTGACATTTGATCTGGACGAAGAAAGGAATCATGCGCGCCTCCAGACGGCTAAGATAGCATATATATCGATCCCCGCTATTGCGGGGCAGGATGAAGAGGGAAGCCCCGACCTGTGCGTGCCCCGGCCGAATTTGCCGACATCACAGCCGACGTGCTGGCGCGGATCAGGAGCCGTGCGCCGCGGGTGCATTGCATCACCAATTCGGTGGCGCAGGCCTATACGGCGAACGTGCTGCTCGCCGCCGGCGCCATCCCGTCGATGACGATTTCGCCCGAAGAGATCGCGGCCTTCGTCGCCGGCGCCGATGCGCTGTTGGTCAATCTCGGCACCTTCGATGCGGAACGGCGCACGGCGATCGACGTGGCGCTGGGCGCGCTGGGGCAGGGCGGTGAAGGGTCCGAGAAACCTTGGGTGCTCGACCCGGTCTTCATCGAACGCTCGCCGGCGCGGGCGCAATTCGCGCAGAGCCTGGTGAGCCGCAAGCCCGCCGCGGTGCGGCTCAACCATCACGAATTTGCAGCTCTTGCCGGCGGCGATGCCGCGGGCGACGCGCCACAGCGCTTTGCCAAACGCCACGACACGGTGGTCGCTCTCACCGGCAATACCGACGTGGTGACCGACGGCGAGCGTTCGGCAAAAGTCGCCAACGGCGATCCGCTGATGGGGCTGGTCACCGCCATGGGCTGCGCCGGCTCGGCGCTGGTCGCCGCCGCTTTGGTGGTGGAGCGCGATCGTTGGCGCGCCACCATCGCCGCGCTGGTCGCTCTTGGCGTCGCCGGCGAGGTGGCGGCGGAGAACACCAGCGGGCCGGGGCGCTTCGCCAGTTGGATCATCGACGCGCTCCACGGCCTCGACAGCGCCACGTTGCGCGCGCGCACCAGGGTGACAGGATGACAGTCGATCTTCGCCTCAATGCCATCGTCGATCCCGAGCGTTCGGGCGGCCATGATCTCGCCGAGCTGGCCCGGCTGTGCGCGCAAGGCGGGGCGACACTCATTCAATTGCGCGACAAGATTGGCGAAACCCGCGCCATGGTCACGCGCGCCCGCGCGATCAAGACGGCGCTCGCGCCATTCAACGTGCCGCTCGTCATCAACGACCGCATCGACGTGGCGCTCGCCGCTGGCGCCGACGGCGTGCATGTCGGCCAGGACGACATGGCGGTCGAGGATGCGCGAAAACTCCTCGGCCGCGACGCCATCATCGGGCTGTCGATCAAAACCGTGGCGGAGGCGCAAGCCGCGCCGGTCGAGTTGATCGACTATGTCGGCTCGGGCGGCGTCTATGTCACGGGCTCGAAACAGCAGAAGAACGCGCCGATCGGCCCCGAAGGCCTTGCACGCGTCATCGCCGCGCTGCATGCGCGGTCGCCAAAACTGCCGGTCTGCGGCATCGCCGGCATCGACGTCGGCAATGCGGCGGCGGTGATCGCCGCCGGCGCCGACGGCGTCGCGGTGATCTCGGCGCTGTCGCTTGCGCCCGACCCCGCCGCCGCGGCGCGCGCTCTGCGCGCGATCGTCGATGCGACGCTGGCGAAGCGGGGCGCGTGATGGCCGTTCCGGTCGCGCTCACCATTGCCGGCTCGGACTCGGGCGGCGGCGCCGGCATCCAGGCGGATCTCAAAACCTTCGCCGCGCTCGGCGTGTATGGCGCTTCGGTGATCACCGCGCTGACGGCGCAGAACACCAAAGGCGTCGCCGCCATTCACGACGTGCCGGCCGATTTCATCGCCGCGCAGATCGATGCGGTGTTTTCCGATCTCGACGTCGGCGCGGTGAAGATCGGCATGCTGGGCAGTGCTGCGGCCGCCGGTGCCGTCGCTGCAGGCCTTGACCGGTATCGCCCGCGCAATGTGGTGCTCGATCCGGTGCTGGTTGCCTCGACCGGCGCCGATCTGTTGCGCGCCGACGCGCTGGATGCGCTGCGGTCGCTGCTGTCGCGCGCCGACGTGGTCACGCCCAATCTGTTCGAAGCCGCGACCTTGCTCGAGGCGCCGCTGGCGCGCGACGAAGACGCGATGCGGGCGCAGGCGCAAAAGCTGCTCGCCTTCGGCGCCGGCGCGGTGCTGATCAAAGGCGGCCACGGCGGCGGCCCGGAGAGCGTCGACCTTCTGGTCGAGGCCGACGGCTGCGCCCGGTTTACCGCGCCGCGCATTGCAACCAAGAACACTCATGGCACCGGCTGCACCTTGGCGGCGGCGGTCGCCGCCGGCCTCGCCAAGGGCCTTACCCTGAACGCGGCGGTGCGCGAGGCCAAGGCCTATGTCAGCGCCGCCATTGCGGCTGCGGATCGGGTCAAAATCGGCACCGGCAACGGTCCGGTGCATCATTTTCACAAGTGGTGGTAAGTTTCGTCTTGGGACTACCGACGGCGGCGCGGAGCCGCTATCATTTTCACGACGTCCGGGGACAGGAGAACAACTGCAATGCAGAGATTAGTCGTGCTGCCGCGGGTCGCGGTCACGCTCACCGCCGCGGCGTTGTTGCTGCCGCTACGCGGCCAGGAGGCCGCGGCGCAAGCGGCACAGCCCTTCGTCAACGTGGTCGATCTCGAGATCACTCCGGCCTCGATGCCGAGATTCCTCGCGGCGCTCAAGGATGACGGCACGGCGGCGATCAAGGAGCCCAACACGCAGGAATTTGTCAGCTCGGTTGGGCAAAAGGACAAGAACCACGTCTTCATCTTCGAGGTCTTCAAAGATTCCGCCGCGTGGGACGCGCATCAGAAGACCGCGAGCTACGCGAAGTTCATCGGCATCACCATGATGATGATCAAGACCTACAATATCAGGCCGTTCGCCTCGGTGGCCCTGAACAAGAGCGGCGCGCCGGCGCCGCAGGCCGATCCGCCGCTGCTCATCAATGTCGATGAAGTCGACGTCAACGACGGGCAGCTCTACAAATTCAACGACGCGGCGAAAACCGAAGCGGCCGCATCGGTGCAGGATCCCGGCTGCCGCGAGTTCAATATCGCGGTGTCGCAGACCAAGGACAACCACGTGCTGCTGTTTTCGGCCTTCAATGATGCGGCGGCGCTCGCCGCGTATCAGGCGAGCGACCATTACAAGGCGTATCAGGCGGCCACCAAAAGCATCGCCAGCCAGAGCACGGCGCTGCCGCTGTCGTCGGTCGCCATGCTGACGAAGGGACAGTGAGCGGCACGCTCATCGTCCACTCGTAGAAGTCAACTTGCCGGCGCGCCGGGCTGCTTGAGCGGATGGGCGCGGGCGAATGCGTCGATCTGTGACAGCGCGCTGGCGACCCGGGAGAAATTCGCAAACGGTGCCGTATCGACCGCGAAGAATTTCGCGCCGGCGGCCTGGCTGGCCAGACATATGTCGGCGAGCGTGATCGTATCGCCGTGGCAATAGCGGCCCGTGGCCTTGTCGGCGAGATTGGTTTCCAGCGCGCTCAGCGCCATCAGGTGCCAATGCTGGCACCACTTGATGCGGGTCGGTTCGTCGAGCTTGAATTCGTGCTCGAGATATTCGCGCACCCTTGGCACGATCAGCGGATGGGAATCGCAGGCGACGATCTGCGCCAGCCCGCGCACTCGGGCGCGGCCCTTGGGGTCGCGCGGCAATAGCGGCGGGTTCGGGTGGGTCTCGTCGAGATATTCGATGATCGCCAGCGATTCGAACAAGGCCGGCCCGTCGCCGTCGACCAAAGCCGGCAGCGCCATCATCGGATTGACCGCGCGATAGGCCGCCTCGCGCTGCGCGCCCTTCATCAGGTTCACGTCCACCACCTCGTCGGGCGTGATGCCTTTGAGGTTGAGCGCGATGCGCACGCGATAAGTCGCGAGCGACCGCCAGAATGAAAAGAGCTTCATTGCGAATCTCCTAATCGGTTCCCGGATCGGCCTTCAGGCCGGCCGCCTCGATGCCGGCGATGGCGCACATTTCATCCTTGTCCGAGGTGTCGCCGGAAATGCCGCAGGCGCCCACGATGGTGCCCGAAGCATCCTTGATCAGCACGCCGCCCGGATTGGTGACCATGCGGCCGTCGCTTGCCGCCGCCAGCATGGTGAAGAACTGCGGCGTCTTCGCCGCGCGGCTCGCCAAGGTGCGCGAGCCGAAACCCATGCCGAGCGCGCCCCAGGCTTTGCCGAAGGCGATGTCGAACCGCAGGATACCGGATTTGTCCTCGCGCTTGAACGCGACGAGATGGCCGCCCGAGTCGAGCACGGCGACGGTGAGCGGCGCAAGATTGCTGTCGCGGGCTTTTTTCAAGGCGACGTCGACGATGGTGGAGGCTTGCGCAAGAGTGACTGACATGTTCGCTCCAGTGTTGAGGTGAAAAATTATTATTTGCCGCGGCTCGGCCAGTAGACCGTTTGCCGCGAGGCGTCGCGCGGGCCAAACCCCTTGTCGTTGGATTCCTCGAGCGCTGCCAGCGCGGCCTTCGCCGCCGGCATATCGGCGCCCTTGGCGGTGCCGGTGGCGATCATGGTTTTGAGGTCTTTAACGGCGTTGGCGATGCTGAACGTGGTCGGGCCGGGATCGCGATCTTCCATCATGGCGACAATCATGTCGGCGCGCATCTTCAGCCCGTTATTGGCGCCGTTGCTCTCGACGAAGAGATCGAGGAGGCGCTTGGGCTCCCAGCCGACGTCGCGCGCCAGCGCAAAGGCCTCGGCGTAAGCCTGCCAGCCGACCATCAGCGGCAGATTGATGGCAAGCTTCATCGACGCACCGGCGCCGACCACACCGCAATGCTCGACCTTGCGGCAAAGCTGGTCGAGGATCGGTCTGGCGCGCGCCGCGTCGGCGGGCTCGGCGCCCATCAGCCCGAGGAGCTTGCCTTGCCGCGCCGGCGCGGTCGAGCCGCCGACCGGACACTCCACGAACGTGGCGCCCTTGGCGCGCACCTGTGGCGCCAGCATGGTCTCCACGCTGGGCGGCACGGTGCTCATCTCGATGAACAGCTTGCCTTTCACGTCGCCCGACAGCAGGCCCGACGGCCCGTGATAAACCGCGTCAATCGCCGCGCCGTCGGTCAGGATAGTGATGACCGCTTCACTCGCGGCGGCAACCGCCGCAGGGCTGTCAACGACCTTGGCGCCGCCTGCAGCAAGCGGAGCCGTTTTTGCCACAGTGCGATTCCAAACGGTCACCTGGTGCCCGACTTCCATGAGACGGGCGGCAATGGCGCTGCCCATGGCACCCAGTCCCGCGACGCCGATTTGCATACGCCACTCTCCTGACGCTTCCGTCCCGGCGCGGACATTATGCGATCAGTAGGCGGCGAGAAAGCCGCTTGCGCGGGGAGGGCGGATGCCATATCGCCTCGCCACGCAAAGCGACAATGAGGAATGGAATGGCTTCGGGAAAGAAAGGTGCCGTCGGTATCGTCGGCCTCGGCATCATGGGCGGCGCGTTCGCGCAGAATCTCGTGGCCGCCGGCTGGCGCGTCATCGGCTTCGATATCGCGCCGCAGCGGCGCCGCGCCATGGCGCGCGCCGGCGTCGAGATTGCCAGCGACGCGGGCGAGGTGGCACGCAGGGCGAAGACCATCATCACCAGCCTGCCGAGCCCGAAGGCGCTGGCCGCGACGGTCGAGACCATCGTCAAGGCTAAGGTGCCGCGCCGCGTCATCGTCGAGGCCTCGACCTTCACGCTTGAAGACAAGACCGCCGCTGAGGCCAAGCTGCGCAAGGCCGGCCATATCATGCTCGACTGTCCGATGAGCGGCACCGGCGCACAGGCCAAGGTCAGGGACCTCGTGGTCTATGCCTCGGGCGACACCGGCGAGATCAAGAAGCTCAAGCCCATGTTCGCGGCCTTCACTCGCGCTGTGCACGACGTCGGTGCCTTCGGCAACGGCAGCCGGATGAAATACGTCGCCAATCTTCTGGTCGCCATCCACAACGTGGCGAGCGCCGAGGCCATGGTCCTGGGCATCAAAGCCGGGCTGCCGCCACAGCTGATCTTCGACCTGATCAAGACCGGCGCCGGAAATTCGCGCATCTTTGAACTGCGCGCGCCGATGATGGTGAAGAACGACTACGGCGACGCCACGATGAAGATCTCGGTCTGGCAGAAGGACATGGACGTCATCGGCGGCTACGCCCGCAAGATCGGCGTGCCGACGCCGATGTTCGACGCCAGTAGCGCGATCTACACCAAAGCGCGCAAAAGCGGCTACGACGATCAGGACACCGCCGCGGTCTGCGCCGTGCTAGAAAGGATGGCCGGCGTGAAGCGGGCAGGCAAAAAGAGCAAGCACCGCTGAACGCCTACGGTGTCATCATCCGCAAAAGCGGATGATCCAGTAATCTCGACCGTTGGTGCGTGACTCAACGCGCTCGGAATACTGGATGTCCCGCCTTCGCGGGACGTGACAAGACAAGGGAGGACTCGCATGTCATCGCTCGAAGGCGAAGCGCGGATGGCCGCGGCGGCGCGGGGCAAAACGCATCAGCAGCGCAACGAGACTCGCGACGGCATGCGCATCGATTGGGACGTGCCGATCACGATGGACGACGGTCTCGTGCTGCGCGCCGATGTGTTTCGCCCGGTCAAGGACGGCCGCTATCCGGTGATCCTGAGCTACGGCCCTTACGCCAAGGGCCTCGCTTTTCAGGACGGCTATCCGAGCGCGTGGCAGCGCATGGCGGAAAAACATCCCGACGTCACCGTGGGCTCCAGCAATCTCTACCAGAGCTGGGAAGTGGTCGATCCGGAAAAATGGGTGCCGCACGATTACGCCTGCGTGCGCGTCGATTCCCGCGGCGCCGGTTGTTCGCCCGGCGTGATCGATCATTTCTCGCCGCGCGAGACGAAAGATTTCTATGAATGCATCGAATGGGCCGGCGTGCAGCCGTGGTCGAACGGCAAGGTCGGGCTCAACGGCATTTCCTATTACGGCATCAACCAGTGGCACGTGGCGTCGCTCGAGCCGCCGCATCTCGCCGCCATGTGCATCTGGGAAGGCGCCGCCGATTGGTATCGCGACATGACGCACCATGGCGGCATTCTCTGCACATTCTGGGAGAACTGGTACGACATGCAGGTCAAGACCGTGCAATACGGTGCCGGCGAGCGCGGCAAGAGGAGCCGCGTGCATGGCGAACTGGTGTGCGGGCCGGAGACGCTGTCGGAAGCGGAGCTGGCGAAAAACCGCAGCGACTTCGGCGGCGACATCGTCGCCCATCCGCTCGAGGACGCGTATCACCGCGCCCGCTCGCCGGTGTGGTCGAAGGTCAAGGTGCCGTTTTTGTCGGCGGCCAATTGGGGCGGCCAGCCGCTGCACCCGCGCGGCAATTTCGAGGGTTTTGTCCGCGCCGCCTCGAAGAACAAATGGCTCGAAGCGCACGGCATCGAGCACTGGACCCATTTCTACACCGACTACGGCCGGCACCTGCAATTGCGCTTCTTCGATCATTTCCTGCACGGCAAGAACAACGGCTGGGACAAGCAGCCGCCGGTGCAGTTGCAGGTGCGCCACGTCGACCGCTTCGTCGAGCGCGCGGAGAGCGAATGGCCGCTCAAGCGCACCAAGTGGACACGGCTTTATCTCGATCCGGCCGACACTGTGCTCGCCGATAAGCCGCCTAAGAAAAAGTCGATCATACGTTTCGAAGCCATGGGCGACGGCGTCACCTTGCTCACGCCGCCGCTCGCGCAGGAAGCCGAGATCACCGGACCTTCCGCGTTAAAGCTGTTCGTGTCGTCCTCGACTGCGGATGCCGATATTTTCGCCGTGCTTCGCGTTTTCACCGGCGACCTCAAGGAAGTGGTATTCCAAGGCGCCATCGATCCGCACACCCCGGTCGGACAAGGCTGGCTGCGCGCCTCGCACCGACAGCTCGACAGGAAATTGTCGAAACCGTACCGGCCGTATCACGCTCATACCAAGAAGCAGCCGCTCAAGCCGGGCGAGGTGGTGGCGCTCGATATCGAAATCTGGCCGACTTCGATCGTGGTGCCCGCGGGCCATCGCGTCGCGCTCACTATTCGCGGCAAGGATTACGTCTATCCCGGCCCGAGCGGAGGCAAGCTGTCCAACTTCAAGAACGAGCTGACCGGCTGCGGGCCGTTCCTGCACGACGATCCGCGCGACCGGCCGCCGGAGATTTTCGGCGGCGAGACGTCGCTCCATTTCGGCGGCGCGGCGCGGCCCTATTTGCTGCTGCCTATTATTCCGCCAAAGAAAAAGAAAAAATAACCCAAACCGCGACGATTGCAGCACTTTACAGGGCGGAACGGCTTGGCCAATGATGGCTTGAAAATGCCGTTGCGTGGGAGCGCGGCGGCCAGCTATGCACCCGGACAAACCGGGCCACAGGGAGGATAGGAATGTCTCGCAAATCCACGTCACGCAAGGTCAGCCGCCGCGCGGTCTTGGCCGGCACCGCGGCTGGCGCTGCCGCCGCGCTGACCCGGTTTCCGGCGCCCGCGGTTGCGCAAGCCGAGCCGTTCAAGCTCGGCCTGCTCACGGTGAAGACCGGGCCGCTGGCGCAAGGCGGCATCCAGATGGAACAGGGCGTGCTGACGTTCCTGAAGGAAAAAAATTACACCATGGCCGGCCGCAAGGTGGATTTCATCTCCGCCGACACCGGCGGCAATCCGGCCGGCACCAAGACCAAGGCCCAGGAGCTGGTCGAGCGCGACAAGGTCGACGTCATCCTTGGGCCGCTCGCCGCCTTCGAGCTCTACGCGATCAGCGACTACATCAAAGAGCAGAAGATGCCGACGCTGAGCTTGGCGGCGGCCGACAACCTCACCCAGCGCACACCGAACCCGTTCCTGCTGCGCGCCTCGGCGACCTCGTCGCAGGCGATGCATCCCATGGGGCACTATGCGGCGACCGAGCTGAAGTACAAGCGGGCCTTCTGCATCGTCGAGGACTTTGCCTTCGGCTACGAGCAGATGGGCGGCTTCCAGGCGTCGTTCACCAAGGATGGCGGCTGCGTCGTCAACAAGCTGTGGCCGCCGCTGGTGACGCCGGACTATACGCCCTACATCGCCCAGATCAGCGATTGCGACGTGGTCTGCCAGGGCTTTGCCGGATCGAATCCGCTGCGCTTCATGAAGCAATATGCGGCCGCCGGCCTCAAATATCCGGTGGTGACCGGTGAAACCGGCGGCGACGATGCCTTGCTCAAGAGTTACGGCGAGGAGGCGATCGGGCTGGTCAGCTGCTGTCCCTATACGCTCGATCTGCCGATCGACGGCAATCAGCGCTTCATCGACGGCATGTTGAAGAATTACGACACCGTGCCGGGCCAATATGCCGGGCTGCTCTACGTCAATTGCCAGGTGGTCGAAGCAGCGATCAAAGCGGCCGGCGACGCCACCGACAAAGAAAAGTTCATGACCGCGCTCAAGGCGGTGAGCCTCACCGACACGCCGCGCGGCCCGCTCAAGTTCGATCATTTCGGCAACGTGGTCGGCAATTTCTACATCCGCCGCATCGGCACCGAAGGCGCCAAATACGGCCTGAAACTCTGGAACAAGACCATCAAGACCTACGAGAACGTCAGCCAGTTCTGGGATTGGCCGGAGCAGGAATACCTCGCGCACCCGGTCTATTCGCGCGATTATCCGCCACTGACGAAGTGCTGATCGCATCCTTCCGGGGCCGCAGGCTTCGCCCGCGGCCCGGAATGACGAAAGTCGCGTAGCAGCCGGGAAGCGGAAGGCGGAAATGACGTTCTGGCTGCTGCTCACCGTCAACAGCGTGACGTTCGGCGGCCTGTTGTTTCTGCTCTCGGCCGGCTTCTCGCTGATCTTCGGCCTGATGCGGATTCCCAATCTGACGCACGGCTCGATGTTCATGGTCGGCGCCTATTTGGGCACCACGTTCTTTTCCGGCGCGCTCGGCTTCACCTTGAATTTCTGGCTCGGCGCGATCCTCACGGCGCTCGAAGTGGCGGTGCTGGGCGCGCTGATGGAGCGGCTGTTGCTGCGCCGGCTCGCCGGCCAACAATTGGCCCAGGTGCTGGTGACGCTCGGCGTCTCGTTCATGGTGGCCGATCTTTGCCTGATGGCTTGGGGCGGCGATCCGATCTCGGTTGAGACGCCGCCGGGGCTCGGCGGTTTCATCCGCATCGGCACAGCGGCGGCGCCGCTCTATCGCCTCGCCATCATCGGCATCGCCGTGGTGTTCGCCATCGCGCTGTGGCTGATGCTCGAGCGCACCCGGCTCGGCGCCATGATCCGCGCCGGCGTCGACGACCCGCAGATGGCGCGCGTGGTCGGCATCCGGGTGTCGCAGCTCTTCACCATCGTGTTCGGGCTGGGCGCCGGGCTCGCCGGTTTTGCCGGCGTGATCGGCAGCCCGATCCTGTCGGTCTATCCGGGCCTCGACCAGGACATGCTGCCGCTGGCGCTGGTGGTGGTGATTCTCGGCGGCACCGGCAGCCTGCTCGGCTCTTTCGTCGGCAGCATCATCGTCGGCTTCATCTATAATTTCGGCCAGGCGCTGGTGCCGGAGCTCGCCTATTTCATTCTGTTCCTGCCGATGGTGCTGGTGCTGGTGCTGCGGCCGCAGGGCCTGTTCGGAGGACAGGTCCTGTGACTGTCCAGCGCATTGCCGTCGCGGCTGCGATCCTCGCGCTGGTCGTCTTGCCCTACGCGATCGGGCAAGTCTACTACATCAACATCGCCAGCCAGGTTCTGCTCTACGCGATTTTCGCTCTCGGGATCAACGTCCTGGTGGGTTATGCCGGGCTGGTGTCGCTCGGCCATGCCGGACTGTTCGGCGTGGCAAGCTACGCCGTCGCCTACCTCCTCGCTGCCGGATTC
>JBEKKM010000093.1:0-20118 GCA_050010715.1 Xanthobacteraceae bacterium
AGCTGGCCGATATAGACTTGATCGGCTTGCAGATCGGCGCCGCTGGCTTCGAAGACGCTCCAGTCGTCGGCTGCCAGCCGCTGCGCCAACAGCCGCAGAAACGACGTCTTGCCGACTAAGGGCTCGCCGGAGACCAACAGCGAGCGCGGCGGATCCTGGCGCAGCGTGGACTCGGCCAGCGCAAGAGCCTCGCGCCAGCCATCCGGCTCGACCAGCGTGTCGATGCCATGCTGGGTCGACCAGAAACGGCCGACCGCGTTCAGTGTCGTGTAAGACCTGGCCGGTGCAGCCGGCGCCGCCGGCGTATCCAGCGAGCGTAAGGCATCAAGCTCGCTGATGAGCGTCGCCACGAACGGATGCGTGATCTGCCGAAGAAATTTTCTGATCGTGTCCTGCAGCGATACGCTCGGCATGAGAGTGGCGCCGAATGTCGCTTCGTCGCCCTGCCCCGCACAGCGAACGAAATAATCGCGGAACATGTTCGGCATCCAGCGGCTGTCGACCCACCAATCCTTGGCATGGGTCAGCGGCGCGCCCACCGCGACGCGCGGCTCGGCATCGGCGAGGAAATCCAGCGCGAAATACATCGCCCACGGCGAATAATGCCCGCATTGCGCCAGCACGCGCTCTACCGCCTCGCCGCGATCGGAACGTTTCCGCAGCGCCGCAATCGCCGCGCTCGACAGCGACCAGCTGTTGCCTTCGACATATTGCATCACCACGGCGAGCGGCACGCTCGGCAAAGCCAGCAGCCCCACGGCCTCGATGAATTGCTTATGGGCGTAGAGCGCGCTCGGATGCGCGGCATCGGAGCCGAACGGCCCGAAGACTTTGTCCAGCTCGTAGAGGCGGGTCGAAAGCAGCGGCGGCTCGGCGGTGCCGGCCGCAATGCCGGCCGCTTTCAATTTTTGCCGGATCCGCCAGGCGCGCAGCTCCTTGCGGAAGATGATGCCGAAGATGATGAGCGCAAGGACGAGGTAAATCGGAACAACCGAGTAATCCACGCTACCAACCTCGGCTTTAAGTATGTTTCTCGGGCGCAGCGCAACACGCAGTGGTGCGCTGCAGACCCGGGATCGTTACAGGCTCAGACATACGACTGCCGAGCTTGCGGCGACCCCGGATCAGCGGTGCACCGCTACGCGCTGCACCGCATCCGGGGAACGTGCTGCGTCTTACCCCTGGGAGATGAATTTGGTGACGAGGTACGCACCCAAACCTTCGATGCCGCCTTCGCTGCCGTGGCCAGACTCCTTGACGCCGCCGAACGGCGTCTCCGGCGTCGAGATGGCGATGGAGTTGACGCCGACCATGCCGGATTCCAGCGCGTCGCCGATCGCGGCGGCGGTGGCGTTCGACGTGGTGAAGGCGTAGGCCGCCAGGCCGTATTCCAGCGAGTTGGCGCGCTGCACCACCTCATCGAAGGTCTTGAAGGTGACGACCGGCGCCAGTGGGCCGAACGGCTCGTTCTTCATTATCTTGGCGTCGTCTGGAATATCGGTGATCACCGTCGGCTCGTAGAAGAAGCCCTGATTGCCGTGCCGCTTGCCGCCGGTCTGGATCTTGCCGCCGCGGCTCTTGGCGTCGTTGACGAAACCCTCCATCGCCTCGATGCGCCGGGCGTTGGCCATCGGGCCCATGGTGATGCCCTTCTCCAAACCGTCGCCGAGCTTGATGCCGTTGGCATATTCGGTGAAGCGCTTGAGGAAGCGCGAATAGACGTCTTCCTGCACATAGAACCGCGTCGGCGAAATGCAGACCTGGCCGGCATTGCGGTACTTGAACGCCGCAATGGTGTCGGCCGCCTTTTCCGGATCGGCATCGGCGAACACCACGACCGGCGAATGGCCGCCGAGCTCCATGGTGGTGCGCTTCATGCCCTTGGCGGCGAGCGCGGCGAGATGCTTGCCGACCGGGATCGAGCCGGTGAAGGAAATCTTTCGCACCACGTCCTTGGCGAGCAAATATTCGGAGACTTCCGCCGGCACGCCGAATACCAAGTTGAGCACGCCCGCGGGCAGGCCGGCATCGGCGAAGCAGCGCACCATCTCGACGCAGGCTCCGGGCGTTTCTTCCGAGGCTTTGAGAATGAGCGAGCAGCCGGCCGCGAGCGCGCCGCCGATTTTCCGCGCCGGGGTGAGCACCGGGAAGTTCCACGGCGTAAACGCAGCGACGACGCCGATCGGCTCCTGGATCACAAGCTGGCGGATGCCCTTGCCGCGACCCGGCACGATGCGGCCGTAGGAGCGGCGGCCCTCTTCCGCATACCAATCGATGATGTCGGCCGAGGTAATCACTTCGGCGCGGGCTTCGGGATAGGTCTTACCCTGCTCCAGCACCATGATCTTGGAGATCGCGTCGAAACGCTCCCGCATCAGGTCGGCAGCCTTGTGCAAGATCTTGCAGCGGTCGTAAGCCGACGTGGCGCGCCACACGGCAAAACCCTTGGTGGCCGCCGCCAGTGCCTGGTCGAGATCGGCTTTGCTGGCATGGGGCAGGTGGGCGAGCGGTTTTTCCGTCGCCGGATTGATCACATCCTCGCCTTTGCGGCCGTCGGCGCCGTGCCACTTGCCGTCGATGAACAGTTCGAGATTACCGTACATGATGTCCTCGCTGGGCTTCCTCTTTGGCGAATGGATTAGCAGCTTTTAAGACCGCGCGGGAGGGTACCGAAAACGCCCCTCAAACCTGCGTCGGATCGATGACGAAATTGGTGAAGCCGCCGTCGCGGGCATCCATGCCGGCGAGCACCTCGTTGACCTTCGACAATGGGGAGACCTGATGTTCCAGGGCCGAAAAATCCAGCGTGCCGGCGCCGGCCATGGCCGCCATCTCCTCGCCCTCGCCGGTGGTGAACCACACCGAGCCCTGCAGGCCGATGCGATTGGTCATCATCCAGAACGCATTGAGCTGCAGCGTTTCCAGAACGGCGCCGACATTGACCGCGCGGCCGCCGCGCCGCAGGCAGAACAGCGCCCGCATCATCGCGCCGGCCGGCGCGCCGGGCGGAAGGCAATCGATCATGCCGTCGACGCCGTGGCCTTCGGTCGCCTTCCGCGCCCATACGACAAGCGGGTCGGGATTTGTGGGACCCACGCCTTGAGCTGGCGCGTCCGGTACCGAAAGAACCTCAATGCGTCGCGGCGCCAGTGCTTTCACGCGATCGAGCAGTGCCTGCTTGCGGCCGGTACCGAGGATTTTTGTAGCGCCCATCGCCAGCGCGAGCTGCGCGGCGTTCAGCCCGAGCTGCCCGCTGATGCCGTTGATCAGCAGCGTTTGCCCCGGACCTACGCCGATTTTTTTCATCGCCGAATAGGCGGTGCCGAAATAGCCGAGCCGCGCGGCCGCCTCGAAGCTGACATTGTCGGGCAGCTTGACCAGCGCGGTGGCGGGCGCGGTGATGAACTGCGCCAGCCCGCCATACGGATAGGCGCGCATGATGTCCTGCGAGCGGCCGAAATAGCCCTGCAAGGTGAAACTCGGGCAATCCAGCTCCTTGCCGCCGCGGCACATCTTGCACGAGCCGCACGAGCGCGCCGGATTGACATAGACGCGATCGCTCGGGCGGATCGAAAACACCTGCGCGCCGACTTTGGCGACGACGCCGGTTGGATCGAGACCAAAAATCGCCGGCAGCGGCGGCATCATCTTGTTGTCGGGCGTCAGCGAGCCGAAAAAATTGCTCACCACGCGGGCGAGATTAGGCACCACGCCGCAGGCCTTGACCTCGACCAGCACGTCGGTCGGCCGCGGCTCCGGCACCTCGATGCGATCGAGCGTCATCGGCGAGCCGTAGGCATGCAGCCGCGCGGCGATCATGGTGGCCATGGTGTTTCCTCCGGTCGCTTTTTTGACGAACCTAATCGCGCAACGCTGTGAGCTCCACCGGTCCGTCGAACAAGGTTCCGATGAGTTGCAGCGCCTGCGCGGCGCGGGCGGCGGTCCAGCCGCCATGGGTGGCGTTGAGCAAAAACTTGTCCTGGATGTCGGCGCGCGTCAGCGGCTCCTGCGCGCCGCCGCGCATGTAGGGTTGGCGCTCTTCGATCACCGTGCCGTCGCGCAAGGTCGCGCGGATGTGGCCGGTGAAATTTTTCGGATAAGGATTTTGCGGGTCGATCTGGTAGCGCACCTTGCCGGCGAGCGAGAGCACGGCGGGATCGCACACGGCAGCATCGGTAAAATCGCCAAGCCCGACATTGCCCCGCACAAAACCGCTGGCGATGCAGTACGGCGTGGAGAATTTTCCGGCATAGCCGTTGGCTGGCTTTTGCTTCGCCGCGAGCGGCTCCCAAAGCCGGTGCACGGTGCCCTCGCCGACCTCGCACACCATCTCGACCACATCGTCCGCCTTGATTTTTTTCGCCGCGAGCCGGCGCGCGCAATCGATGTAGGGATGCGTCATGGTCCCGCACGGATAGGGCTTGAACGCCAGCGTCTGCATCACCCAGCGCGTGCCGAAATCGCCGATCAGCGCGTCGTAGTCGCCCTTGGTGGTGTTGGCAAAACCGTGAAAGAAACCGTGCACGCCCTCGAACACCGTGCGCGGGCCGGAAAAACCGGCGCGGCCGAGCAGCGCCGCGCGGATGCCCGATTGCGCCGCCCAGCCGGCATGCAGGCGCTTGGTCCACGCTCCTTCGGCCAAATATTCGATGATGCCGCTTGCCATCGACGCGGCGGTGCCGAGCGCATCGACCAATTGCCGCGGGTTGAGCTTGAACGCCGCGCCGACACCGGCCGCCGCGCCCATGGCGCCGAACACCGCGGTCGGATGAAAGCCCGCTTTATGGGTGAGCGTCGGCGCGACAGTGCTCAGGCGGCACATGGTCTCGACGCCGACGGCGATGCCAAGGAGCGCGGCACGTCCATCCAAGTTGTGCCGCTCACAAGCCGCCAGCACCGCCGGCACGATGACCGCGCCGGCATGGATTGGGCCGCCCTCGAATGTGTCGTCAAAATCTTCGCCGTGAATCGCGGTGCCGTTGACCAGCGCTGCGGCGGCGGCGCTGAGCGTACGCGCGTGACCGATGGCGGTGCACGGCCCATCGTCATCGCAGCCAGCCAGCGCGGCTTTCACATAGTCTTCGTTGCGCGCGGTGACCGCGAGGCCGACCACGTCGACCAGCAAATCCTCGCATTTGACCCGCACCGCCTCGGGCAAGCGCGCCACATCGAGGGCGTTGATTTTTTGCGCCAGATGCTCGGCAACGGCGGTCTTGGGAAGCTCGGCTGATGTCATACGCGATAAGGAACGCTCAGTACTTGTTCGCGATCGGCAATTCCTCGGCCGGGAACAGCGTAATCACGCGGCAGCCCTTGTCGGTGACCACCACTTCTTCCTCGATGCGCGCGGCGGAGAAGCCGTCTGTCGCGGGGCAATAGGTTTCCAGCGCGAACACCATGCCTTCCTTGATCTCGGTCGGGTGATCGAGCGACACCACGCGCGAGATGATCGGGCGCTCGTGCAGCGCCAGGCCAATGCCGTGGCCGAATTGCAGGCCGAACGCCGACATCTCGTCGGGGAACCCGAATTCCGGCGCTTTCGGCCACACGCCACACACCCGGTCGGTGCTGACGCCGGGCTTGATCAGATCGATGGCGAGATCGAGCCATTCGCGCGCCTTCTTGTAGGCGTCATGCTGCACCGGCGTGGCGCGTCCGACATTGAAGGTGCGGTAATAGCAGGTGCGGTAGCCCATGAAGCTTTGCAAAATATCGAAGAACGCCTGATCGCCCGGGCGCAGCATGCGGTCGGTGAAATTGTGCGGGTGTGGATTGCAGCGCTCGCCGGAGATGGCGTTGATGGCTTCGACGTCGTCGGAGCCGTGGTGATAGAGAAATTTATTCACCTCGGCGACGATGTCGTTCTCGCGCACTCCGGGTTTCAGCTGCTCGTTGATCAGATGATAGGCGCCGTCGACCATGGCGGCGGAGCGGTTGAGCAGCGCGATCTCGTCGGCGGATTTGATCTCGCGCGCTTCCAGCATGACCTGCTGGCCGTCGGCGACCTTCAGCCCGGCCTTTTGCAATTCGAACATCATCGGCGGCTCGATGATGTCGACGCCGACCGGCATCTTTTCGCAACCGGCTTCCTTGAGCAACGACGCGATCTCCTTGGCGTGGCGCTCCATCAGGCCGAATGCGGGGTTCACGGTGCCGCGCAGGCCGATCAGGCCGGCCTTGCAGTTCTCCGGCTTGAGCCAGGGCGTGTAGAGCTTGTGGTGCACGGCCGCCGAGCCGAAATCCCACAGGATCGGATCGTTGCTGGTGCGCGTCACCAGCGCCCAGCGGCACAGCTTGTCGCGCTCCCACTCGCCGATCTTGGTCGAGGTGCAATAACGGATATTGTTGACGTCGAAGACAAGCAACGCGCCGAGCTCGGATTTCTCCAGCGCCTGTTTCACGCGGCCGAGCCGGTAGCGGTGCAGCCGGCGGTAATCGACCCGCTCCTCGAAGTCGACGCCCATGATGCCGAGCGCCGGCAGCGCGCGGCCCCAATTGTAGCGCGGGTTGACGTCCTCGGCGCGGATCGTCGTCGGGTCGCGGGTGATGTCATCCATGGCCGGCTCCTTGATATTCTTCAACCACTATACTGCGTTTCCCGGGCGCAGTGCAGCACGTAGCGAAGCGGAGTGATGCACTGCAAACCCGGGATCGTGACAAGCTCAGAGCCCGCACGCGCCGAGACCGCCGCGACCCCGGATCAGCAGTGCACCGCTTCGCGCTGCACTGCATCCGGGGAACAAGGCTCAGAGCAGGACCAATTCATCATAGAGGTCTCGCCAACTCGGATTCACGCCTTCGATCAGCTTGAACTTCCACGCGCGGCGCCAGCGTTTCAATGCCCGTTCGCGCTCACGCGCTTCCAGGATGGACCGATGCTCTTCGTAATAGACCAATAATGTCACTCCGTACTTGCTCGTGAACCCGGGGACAACCTTGGTCCTGTGCTCCCAGGTGCGGCGGGCAACATCATTGGTCACGCCGACATAAAGCACGCCTTTAGGCCGGTTACAGAGAATGTAGACGAAGTAACGCTTCGCCACGGCCTCACGCCGGGATCGGCACCTCGCCGACGTCCTTCGGCACCTTGTAACCCTTCTGCGTGGCCGGGCGCTTGGCGATAGCGACATACCAGCGTTTCACGTTCGGATACTTGTTGAGATCGACGGTCTGCCATTCGTAGCGCGACACCCACGGCCAGATCGCAATATCCGCGATCGAATAATCGTCGGCGACGTATTCGCGATCAGCGAGCCGCCTGTCGAGCACGCCGTAGAGCCGATGCGCCTCTTTCAGATAGCGCTCCTCGGCGTAAGGCGCCTTGCCAGGATTGTATTTGGTGAAGTGGTGGACCTGGCCGAACATCGGCCCCGGGCCGCCCATCTGCCACATCAGCCATTCGATGGTGCGGTAGCGCGCCTCGCCGGATTTCGGCAGCAGCTTCCCGGTCTTGTCGCCGAGATAGATCAGGATCGCACCGGATTCCATCAGGCTCAGACCGTTGTCGCGGTCGACGATCGCCGGGATGCGGTTGTTCGGGCTAATCTTCAAGAATTCCGGCTTGAACTGCTCGTCCTTGCCGATGTCGACCGCATGCACGGTGTAGGGCAGGCCCATTTCCTCGAGCGCGATGGAAGCCTTGCGGCCGTTCGGGGTCGTCCAGGTGTAGAGATCAATCACGATACAGATCCTGTGCTGGTTGAAGGGAATTGGAATCAGGCGGCGGATTTCTTGCCCCACAGCCGCGCCGAGGCGATGTCGGCGCCTTGGCGGATCGCCTTGAGCTTGAGCCACACCACCGGCTCGATCACCCATTCTCGTCTTGTAAACGTGCCGAAACCGCAATCGGTCGAAGCGATGACGCGCTCGCGGTCGCCGATGGTCGCCACCGCCTCCTCGATGCGCCGCGCCACCACTTCGGGATGCTCGACGAAATTGCTGGTGGTCTCGACCACGCCGGGGATGAGGATCATGTCTTTGGGGAACGGCACGCGAGTGAGCGCAGCATATTCGTGGGCGTGGCGCGGATTGGAGAATTCGATCGACAGCGCGCCGACCTTGGCCTGGTACAGGGCGGGGAGGATTTTATCGAGCGCGATGTCGTGGATGTGCGGGCCTTCCCAGTTGCCGTAGCAAACATGAAGCCGCACCCGGTCGCGCGGAATGCCCTCGATGCCTTTGTTGATTGCCGCGACGTGCCGTTCGCAGCGCTTGACGAAATCGGCGTCCGACAGATCGCGGTACATCATGGTGCGGTCCATGGCGAGATCGGGCGCGTCGATCTGCAGGACGAGGCCGGCTTTGTTGATCGCCAGATATTCGTTGCGCATCTCACGCGCGATGGCATCGAGATAGGCGTCGTGCGACTCGTAATGGGCGTTGAGCATGGTGGTCGAGATGATGCCGGGCGACGCCGCGGTCATGAAACGCTCGGAAAAGGCGTGCAGCTCGTCGGCGATCCGGATGAAGCCGCTTGTCTCCTCGGTGATCGGCTTGAGGTCGCGATATTTGATATCGGCCTGCGCTTCCGGCGCGCCCTGCTGGCTCTTCGGCGGATTGGGGAATCGCCGCACCAGATAGGTCAACAGCTCGGGGAATTCCTCGAATTCGCGGCCGCGGCGGCGCTTCGACACCCCGGCAAAGCCCGACACGCGCTGCGGCACGTAGGTTTGGAATCCAATGCGCCGCTGCTCACCGTCATTACCGATATCGATGCCGGCTTCCATCTGCTTCCCGACGACGTGCCGGACCGCCTTGTCCATTTCGTCGGCAAGCAGTTTCGGATCGAGGCTCTTGCCCTCCTCCTGGGCGACGAGAAGATCGCTTAGCGTTTCGTTGCGCGGCAGGCTGCCGACATGGGTGGTGAGGATACGGTCACGGCTGAAAATCATAAGGCTGGCTCCGGCGGCGGCTTCAATGCGGGCCTGTCATAGCGCAATTTAATCGCTGTGACAGCGGCAGTTTGGCCCTGCCATTGCCGGCCGATTTTGACGCCGGCATAATGCTTTGCGGTGGGCATGGGTGGGCAATCCCATAAGCCCGTTCCGAGGGGAAACACCAAGATGAGCGCGCCAGTCGACGCCGTGCCGCGCGACTACAACTTCGCCGCCGACATCCTCAAGCGCAATCTCGACGCCGGGCGCGGCGAGAAAGTCGCCTATATCGATCACCGCGGCAGTTACAGCTATGCGGCGCTGGCGGCGCGGGTCGAGCGCTTCGGCAATGTGCTGCGGGCGCTCGACGTGCGTCGCGAAGAGCGCGTGCTGATGTGCCTCACCGACACCATCGATTGGCCGACCGCGTTCCTCGGCGCCATCAAGGCCGGCGTCGTCGCGGTGCCGGTCAACACGCTGCTCACCGAGGACGACTACCGCTTCATGCTCGAGGACTCGCGCGCGCGGCTGTTGGTCGTGTCCGAGGAGTTGCTGCCGAAGTTCGCCAAGGCCATCGAAACCAGCAAGCACCTCGCCCATGTCATGGTCTCCGGCGATAAGGCGCACGGGCACCAGCGCTTCGACGAATTACTCGAGGCCGCCAAAACCGATGCCGTGACCGCGCCGACGACGCGCGACGACATGTGCTTCTGGCTTTACACGTCGGGCTCCACCGGCAAGCCGAAAGGCGCCGTACATACCCACGCCGATCTGAAACTCACCGACGATCTTTATGCCGCGCCGATTCTTGGCATCACCGAAAAAGACGTCTGCTACTCGGTGGCAAAGCTGTTCTTCGCCTACGGCCTCGGCAATGCGCTGACATTCCCGATGTCGGTCGGCGCGACCACCGTGCTGCTGCCGCATCGGCCGACGCCGGATCTGGTCGCCGAGATTTTGCGGAAGCACGAGGTCACCATCTTCTATGCGGTGCCGACATTTTACGCCGGCTTCCTCGCCAGTCCGGCGGCGCCGGAACGCAATGAGGTCAAAATCCGCTGCTGTGTCTCCGCCGGCGAAGCGCTGCCGCTAGAGGTCGGGCGGCGCTGGAGCGAACGCTACGGGGTCGACATTCTCGACGGCATCGGCTCGACAGAGATGCTGCACATCTTCCTGACCAACCGCCCGGGCGACGTGAAATACGGCACCAGCGGCAAGCCGCTCGCCGGCTACGACCTTCGCCTGGTCGACGACGACGGTCATGTCATCACCAAGCGCGGCGAGATGGGCGAGTTGCAGGTGCGTGGGCCGACCAGCGCGATGATGTATTGGAACAACCGCGAGCAGTCGCGCACGACTTTCCTCGGCGATTGGACGCGCTCGGGCGACAAATACGTCGAGGACGACAACGGCTATTTCGTCTACTGCGGTCGGCGCGACGACATGCTCAAGGTCTCGGGCATGTATGTCTCGCCGTTCGAGGTCGAAGGCATATTGCAAAGCCACCCCGACGTGCTCGAAGCCGCCGTGGTCGGCTGGCCGGACGACGACAGGCTGATCAAGCCCAAGGCGTTCGTGGTGCTGAAAGCGTCGGACAAGGCGAGCGAGACTTTCGCGCGGACGCTGCAGGATCACTGCAAGCAAAAGCTCGCCGCCTACAAATATCCGCGCTGGCTCGAATTCCGCACCGAGCTGCCGAAAACCGCGACGGGCAAGATCCAGCGCTTCAAGCTGCGGGCGGAAGCGGACGGGAAGTAACGATTGTCATCGTCCGCGAAAGCGGACGACCCAGTAATCACCGGGCGCGGGGCCGATGCGCTTCGCTGCTCCGACCGCGCTTACTGGATCATCCGCATTCGCGGATGATGACAGGCGTTTATGATGACAAGCGTCAATCCAGCGGCTCGACCTTAACGATTGACGCGCCGTGATTGCTGCCGATCCACAGCGTGCCGGGGTTTTTGGCATCGTCGACGAAGACACGGCGGATGTTGGTCGGCCGCGGCAGCGGATATTCGGTATATTGCCCGGTCTTGATATCGAGGCGGGCGACGCGGTCGGTGTTCATCGAGGCGGTCCAGGCATTGCCGTTCTTGTCCGCTACCGCGTCATAGGGCGACGACCACGGCGTCGGCACTTTCCATTCCTGGATTTTTCCGGTCTCCGGATCGAGCATGCCGATGGCATTGCCGAAATATTCGGCGAACCACAGCCGGCCCTGGTCGTCGACCCGCCCGCGCCGCGGATGCGAGTTCGGCGTCGGCGTCAGATAAACCGTCGGCTCCTTGGTCTTGGCATCGAGCCGCACGATATTGCCGGCGGAGAAATCGAGCAGATAAAGATTGTTCTCGGCATCCGAATGAATGCCGTAGGTGCCGATGCGCTTGCCGGTACGCGGGTCCTTCGGCGAGCCGACGTCTTCGAAAGCGTTGGTTTTCAGATCGAGCCGGTAGATGTGACCGCCGGCGGAATTCTTGATCCACACTTTGTCGTCGGCCGGCGTACCCTCGATGGCGAGGTGCCCAAGCTGGCCGGCATCGGAGTCCCACTCCTTCGGCGTCGACCACGTTTCGAACTTTCCGGTTTTGCGGTCGAGCTTGGCGATGGCGCTCTGATACATCACGCCGACCCACGGATTGTCGTCCTTGTCGATATGCAGATCGAGCGTGCCGAGCGAAAAACCGGGCTTGGTGACGGGGATCGGATACTGCGTGACGGCGTCGGTCTTCGGGTCCATCTCGCCGATGAACATCTGGCCGAAATCCGAGTACCAGACGTTGCCTTCATGATCGAGCACGACATCGTGCGGCTCGATCAGCTTATTGGGCAGGTCGTATTCGGTGATGATGACGTGGGTGGATTTGCCGGTGAGCCGCGGCAAGGTCTTGAGCGGATAGCTCCACGTATCCTGGCCACTCAAATTAATGCTGGCGAGCCATTCGGCGGCCGCCTGAGCCTCGTCGGCGGGAATGAGTCTGCGCACCGCATCGCCGACCAGCCGCTGCGGCTTCAGCGGCGTGCTGCCGGGGTAATAGCCGGCCATGCGCAGGAATACCTGCTGAAACTCTGCCGCATCGTGGGTCGAGCGCACGATGCGTTCCAGCGTGTGGCAGCTGTTGCAGTCGAGCACTAAGCGCTTCTGCGCGTCGGTGCCCGGCATGCTCATCAGCCATTCGGCGTTGGTCAGCTGCGCGCTCAAATTCCGCGCCGGCTTGAGCGTGACGTCGATCTTGTCCTCAAGGCCAGCGGCGATGGTGGCGTCCTTCGGCCCATCGAGGTCGTAGCCGGTGGCGCGGATGCCGATCGCGTAGTGGCCCGGGTCGAGCCGCGACGCCGGGAAGCTGAAATGGCCCTTGTCGTCGCTGACGACCGAGACGGTGATGGTCGAGCCGTCCTTCCTGGCGCTGACGACGACGCCTTCCATCGGCCCTTCCTTGGCGGAAGTCACCGCGCCCGAAAGCGCCGCCGCATTTTGCGCGAAGGCCGGTGCGGAAGTGTGCAGCACGAGCGCCGTCAGCGCGGCGGCCGAAGCGAGCAATATCGTCTTCATCCGCATGGAAGCCTCCCTATCCAGACCAGGCATGACGCAAAGCCACGCCGACCCGGTTCAATTCATTGGTATTCTCGGCAGCGTAGGCCCCTCGCCCAGGCGATTCAATGACGCCACCCAGCCATGAACCGGCAGCGTGTCTTGCGTTAACAATCCCCGGGTATTACTAGATCGCCATTCCGTCGGCATGCCGCGGTAGCTCAGCCGGTAGAGCACCGCATTCGTAATGCGGGGGTCGGGGGTTCGAATCCCTTCCGCGGCACCAGCCTTCGCTCGCGCAGCGAGAGAAGGCTGCCGCGCCGGAGCCCGCAGGGCGAAGGCGGGCGGAAGCCGCCGCGAGCTACGGCTTGGCAAGCCCGCAATCCATCAACCTGCGCGGCATGGTCTCCTCATCGCCAAACTGCGAATATCGTGGTTATGGATTCCGGTCTCGCGGGCAAAGGCCCGCGAACCGGAATGACCAGGGGAGAGAAACTTGCCCGTAATGTCCGGAAAACGCGCTTTCCTCGATCTGCTCAAGCAGGAGGGCGTCAAGGTGATGTTCGGCAATCCCGGCACCACCGAATTGCCGCTGATGGATGCCTTCGCGGTCGAGAACGACATCCGCTACATCCTCGGACTCCAGGAAGCGGCGCTGATGTCGATGGCCGACGGCTATGCCCAGGCCTCCGGCAATCTGGCGGTGCTCAATCTCCACGTCGCGCCCGGGCTCGGCAACGCCATGGGCATGCTCTACGACGCCATGAAGGCGAACGCGCCGGTGCTGGTCACCGCCGGGCAGCAGGACAACGAATACCTGGTCACCGAGCCGGTGCTGACCGCCGACCTGCCGACCCTGGCGCGGCCGTTCGTCAAATGGGCCGCCGAGGTGCATCGCGCCGAGGATTTGCCGCTCTATGTGCACCGCGCGGTCAAGACCGCGTTGGCGCCGCCGACCGGCCCGGTGTTCCTGTCGCTGCCGGGCGATATCCTTAAGAACGACGCCGACATCGACATGCTCGAACCGACGCGCATTGCGCCGCGCATGCGTGGCGACGCCGACGCGGTTGCCGCCGCCGCCGAGATGCTGGCCAAGGCCGAGCGGCCGGTCATCATCGCCGGCGACATCGTGGCACAGAGCCGCGCGCACAAGGAGCTTGCCGCGCTCGCCGAGGCGATCGGTGCGCCGGTCTATGTCGAGTTCATCCCGAGCACCGCCTCGTTTCCGGCATCGCATCCGCTTTATCGCGGCATGATGACCCGCACCCAGGCCGGCGTGCGCGAGGTGCTGGAAAAACACGATCTGTTGTTCTCGGTCGGCGGCGATCTGTTCACCTGGTCATTGCCGTCGAAAATCGATCCTTGGCCGACTGGCCTGCCGCTCATTCATTTGGACACCGATCCTTGGCAGATCGGCAAGAATTATCCGGCCAAGGTCGCGATCCTCGGCGATCCGAAGGCGACCTTGCCCGACATCACCGCGGGCGTCGCCGCGCGCATGAGCGCGAGCGCCAAGAGCGCAGCCAGCGCGCGGCTTAAATCCGCGACCGAGACAATCAAAAAAGATCGTGAGGCGTTCCGCGCAAAAGCCCGCGCCATGGCCGGCAAGACGCCGGTGCAGCCGCTGGCGCTGCTCGAAGCGATCGGCGCCATGCTGCCGAAAGACGCCGTGGTAATCGAAGAAATTCTCTCCTCCGCGCCCGGCGTGCGCTCGATGATCAACAGCGACGACGAGCAGAGCTTTTTCGGCCTGCGCGGCGGCGGCATCGGCTGGGGACTGCCGGCGGCGATCGGCGCCAAGATCGCGCTGCCCGACCGGCCGGTGGTAGCGCTCATCGGCGACGGCAGCGCCATGTACACGATACAGGGCCTATGGACCGCGGCGCGCTACCGGCTGCCGGTGGTCTGGGTGATCTTCAACAACACCAGCTATCGCATTCTCAAGCAGCGCCTGGTCATGCTGCGCGGGCTTGCCGAGCAGGCCGACAGATTCGTCGGCATGGAGCTCAACGATCCGGCGATCGATTTCGTCGGGCTCGCCCGCTCGCTCGGCATCGAAGGCCAGCGCGCCGCGACCGTGAAGGACGCCACCGACCTGATCGGCAAGGCGCTGAAAGACGGTAAGCCGATGCTGATCGACGTCGACATGGAGCGCGGCTACAAGCCGATGTGATTTCGGCGCAGGTCAGCAAATTTTGTGGAAGCGCTGGCGCCACCGCGCGGCGCTGACGGCGGGCAGCACATAATTTTGGCCCTCGGCGGAAATCGTCAGCGGCTGCTTAGAATCCAACAAATCGAAAAACCGTGATTCGAGCTGATGCCACTTCTTTTCATAGAGGTTGGGATCCTGACGGCGATAGCCGAGATCCCATTGAACGAAATGCGTCGTGTTTGGCGGGCCATCCGTAAACCCGCTGTCAATTTCGCCGGCGAAATCCATTTGCGTCTTTGCGCTGGCAATCGTGATAGTCGCCTTTTCTCCGTCTTTCTTCGGCGCGCCGGGGTAGACCGCGTGGACTGCAAAAGCGTGTCCGCAGCCGACCATGAAAACTGTCCTGTTGTTGTTGTCCAAGTAACTCAATTCAGGATGGCCGCGTTCGTCGACCTGAAACTTCCAAGCGCCGTCGGCCGCCACTGCACCGGACCAGCCGAGGCAAGACACTACGGCCAAAATTCCCAGCAGTCTTGTCGGCAACGTGGGCTTCAAAGCATAACGTCGACGCATCGCAGTCCTCCTTTCGAATCTATCGCCCTGCAATTGCGCTCAGTGGCATGTCGGCGAAGATCTTGTAAGCTTGCGACTTGGGCTTGGCCTTGTCTTCTTCATTGAGATATTCGACCGAGCTTTTGCCCAAATAGGCGAGCGGCAGCACCATGACGCGGATGAAGCGGGTCGGCCGGTCGGCGGCTTGGGCGAACACGCCGTCCGGGCCGGTCTCGTACCAGGCGCCGCCGGGACCGTAGGAATGCGAGTGGCCGCGGGTGTCGATGCGGATGCCGCCTTCGAGCAGACAGCGGATGCCAGGACCTTGATGCCGGTGCAGATAAGCGCAGCCGCCGGGCGGGAACGCGACGCTGTCGCCGCGAAGCAGCAGCGCGCCCTTCGGCAAGGTCACAAGCTCAGCTGAAAGCTTTTCGCGCGAAACGGCGTCCTTCCATGTTTCCAGTCCGCCGCCGCCATCCCCCGGCACGAGCTCCCAGCGCCACACGGTCGCGCCGCCGCTGCCGGCTTTCAGCATGATGGCGTCCTCGCCGCTCCACGCTTCACCGTCGTTCAACGTGCGATCCGCCACGGCGAGCGAGCCGTGCACGGCAAAAATCATGCGCGGCAGCGCCGGCAAGGCCGCCTCGCCGCCGTTCGGCAGCACGTCTTCATAAAGCCGAAGCTCCGGAAACATCATTCCTCTCCCGTCACGTCATGCGCCAGGCGAGTGTCTGCGCCGATCGCCTCGCGCGCAACGGCATTTACACGTCTCTCAGGGCGCTGCTAAATCGCCGTGAGATACGAGGATTTCCCATGCCCGCGATCGATACCGAGCGCTTCCGGCTGCGCAATTTCGTCGACAAATTGGTCGAGGCCGGCGAATGCGAGGTGCACAACGCGCCCATCGATCTGGTCGATGTGGGCAGCGTCCTCGACGGCAATCCGCGCGCGGTGCTGTTCAAGGCGGCCGGGCCGGAAAAGGCCGAGCTCGTGGGCAACGTGATGGCCTCACGGCGGCGCATTGCCGCCGCGCTCGACACCGACGAGCGCGGCTTGTTGGCCACCCTCGCTGCGCGGCTCAATCGCCTGCATCCGCCGGTCAAAGTGTCGTCGCAGCAGGCGCCGGTGCAGCAGGTCGTGCTCAAGGACGACGATGCCGATTTGTGCAAGCTGCCGGTGCACCTGCAGCACGCGGCTGACGGCGCGCCCTACATTTCCGCCGGCATCGATTACGCGCTGTTTCCCGGCACCGGCTTCACCAATGTGGGCTGCCGCCGCATCATGCTGCGCGGGCCGCGAGCGGCCGGCGTCGATCTGATCGCGCCGAGCGACATGCGCGCCATCTATCTCGAAGCCGCGGCGAAGAAAGAGCCGGTGCCGGTCGCTTATGCGGTCGGCTCGCACCCAGCGGATTTTCTCGCCGCCATGACGGCGCTGCCCAACGTCGATGAGCTCGACATCATCGGTGGTCTGCGCGGCCAGCCGGTGCCGGTTGTGAAATGCGTCACCAGCGACATCTATGTGCCGGCCGACGCCGAATATGTGATCGAGGGCGTGCTCGATCCGGCCGGCCATGTCGAGCCGGAAGGGCCGTTCGGCGAATATGTCGGTTACTACGGCGTGGTGAAGCGCAATCCGGTGCTGCATATCACCGCGATCACGCACCGCGAAGATGCGCTGTTCCAGACCTTGACCATCGGCGGCCGCGCGCTGGCCCGCACCGACACCGCGCAGCTCTCCGCGATGAAAACCGAATCGGCGGCCTGGGCCGCATTGATGGCATCGGTGCGCGAGCCGCTCGCGGTCTATGCCACGCCGTCGAGCGGTGGCATGTACAATGTGCGCGTCTCGCTGCGCCAGCGCGTGCCGGGCGATGCCAAGAACGCCATCGCCGCCGTCTTCGGCTCCCACGCCGAAGCCAAGCACGTCTTCGCTTTCGATCCTGACATCGACGTGTTCTCCGATGCCGAGACCGACTGGGCCTTTGCCACGCGCTTCCAGGCCGACCGCGACCTCCTCGTCGGCTCGGGCTTTCGCGTCGTACCGCTCGATCCTTCGCTCGGCGGCGCGCGCACCGGCGCAAAACTCGGCTTCGACTGCACCATCCCGTTTGGCAAAGCGAATTCGCTGGAGTTCTCGGTGCCGACGCCGCCGGTCGCCAAGAAGGGCGCGCAGCACAAATCGGTCGAGGCAGCTCTCGCGGCCGGACCGGCGAGCTTTTTGGAATTGATGGCGGCGCTCGGCAGCAAGGACGGCCGCGAGATCGTGCGGGCGCTCGATGCGCTTTATGCCACGAAAAATCTCGGCCGGCTCGACGACGGCCGTTATGTGCTCAAGAAGAGTTAAGCGCGCCTGACAACCGAGCGCGCATAAAAACTAAAAGAGTTGGGAGGAGTTTTATGCAACGCACCACGCCGCCGTTCCGCGCCGACCACGTCGGTAGCCTGTTGCGTCCCCCCGTGCTCAAGGAGGCGCGCGCCAAACGCGAGCGCGGCGAGATCACCGCCGATGCGCTGCGCGCGATCGAAGACCGCGAGATCGAGAAGGTCGTCAAGAAGCAGGAAGAGATCGGGCTCAAGCTCGCCACCGACGGCGAACTGCGCCGCTCGTGGTGGCATTTCGATTTCTTCCGCGGTCTCGACGGCGTCACGTTCTACACAACCGACGCCATCCAGTTCCACGGCGTGCAGACCAAGGCCGAGGGCATCAAGATCGACGGCAAGCTCGGCTTTTCCGGCCACCCGATGCTGGAGCACTTCAAGTTCCTGAAAAACCATACGCGCGTCACCCCGAAGATGACGATCCCGGCGCCGAGCACATTTCACTTCCGTCAAGGCCGCGCCGCGATCAGCAAGGAGGTCTATGCCGACCTGGATCCGTTCTTCGACGATCTCGCCAAGGCCTATCGCAACGCCATCCGCGCCTTCTACGATGCCGGCTGCCGCTACCTGCAGCTCGACGACACCGCCTGGTCGATGATCTGCGATCCGAACGAGCGCGCGCAATCGACGAAACGCGGCGACAATCCGGACGCGCTGCCGAAGCGCTATGCGCGGCTGACCAACGCGGCGCTGGAAGGCAAGCCGGCGGACATGGCCATCACCATGCATTCGTGCCGCGGCAATTTCCGCTCGACCTTCATCGCCTCCGGCGGCTACGAGTTCGTCGCCGAACAATTGCTCGGCAATACCGGCCTCGATGGTTATTTCCTTGAATACGACACCGACCGCGCTGGCGGCTTCGAGCCGCTGCGGTTCTTCCCGAAGGGCAAGAAACAGGTCGTACTTGGCCTCGTCACCTCGAAGTTCGGCAAGCTGGAGAGCAAGGACGACATCAAGCGCCGCATCGACGAGGCGACCAAATACATCGCGCTCGACCAGCTCTGCCTGTCGCCGCAATGTGGCTTTGCCTCGACCGAGGAAGGCAACGTGCTGGCCGATGACGAGCAATGGGCGAAGCTGCGCATGATCGTGGAGCTTGCCGACGAAGTGTGGGGTTGAGTATGCAGCGTACCAAGCCGCCGTTCCGCGCCGACCATGTCGGCAGCCTGCTGCGCACGGCGTCCTTGAAGGAAGCGCGGGAGAAACGCACACGCGACGAGATCACCGCCGACGAGCTCACGGCGATCGAAGATCGCGAGATCGAGGGGGTGATCCGCAAGCAGGAGATGGTTGGGCTCAAGTCGGTGACCGACGGCGAGTACCGGCGCGTCTCCTGGAACTATGACTTTCTCGAGCGGCTCGACAACGTCGAGTCCTATGTTGGCGAACGCAAGATAAAATTTGCTTCGACCGGCCCGCAGCCGCGGCCGATCCTGCTGCGCGTCATCGGCAATCTCGGCGGCTACAAGCCGCATCCGATGGTCGAGCATTTCAAGTTCCTCAAGGCGCACAGCAATCAGACACCGAAGCTGACCATTCCGTCGCCGTCGTCGCTGCATTTCCGCTACGGCCGCGACGTGGTGCCGGAAACGATCTATCCTTCGATGAGCGATTTTTATCGCGACCTCGGCGAGACCTACCGCAAGGCGGTGCGCGCCTTTGCCGATGCCGGCTGCCGTTATCTGCAGCTCGACGAAGTCAATCTGGCCTATCTGTGCGATCCGACCTTGCGCAAGCAGATCACCGATCGCGGCGAGGATCCGGCGGCGCTGCCCGGCATCTATGCCGGCATGATCAATGCGGCGATCTCCGACATCCCGCCCGACATGACCATTACCATGCATCTGTGCCGCGGCAATTTTCGCTCGAGCTTCGTCGCGAGCGGCTGCTACGAGCCGGTCGCCGAATTGCTGTTCAATCGGATCAACGTGCACGGCTATTTCATGGAATACGACACCGAGCGCGCCGGCGGTTTCGAACCGCTGCGCTTCGTGCCCAAGGGCAAGACCGTAGTGCTCGGCCTGGTCACCAGCAAATCCGGGCGGCTGGAAAGCCGCGACGAGATCAAGCGCCGCATCGAGCAGATCAAGCGCCGCATCGAGCAAGCGGCGAAATTCGTCGATATCGATCAGCTTTGCCTGTCGCCGCAATGCGGCTTCGCCTCCACCGAGGAAGGCAATGTGCTTGCCGAGGAAGAAGAATGGGCGAAGCTGCGGATGATTGTCGAGATCGCCGACGAAGTGTGGGGCTAAGAAAGAGAAACGTCATGCAACGCACCAGACCGCCGTTCCGCGCCGATCACGTCGGCAGCTTGCTGCGGCCTGCCGCGCTGAAAGAGGCGCGCGAGCGCCGCGCCAAGGGCGAGATCACGGCGGACGAACTGAAAGCGGTGGAAGACCGCGAGATCGAGGATGTCATCAAGAAACAGGAAGCGGCCGGCCTGCAATCGATCACCGACGGCGAATTCCGCCGCTCCTGGTGGCATCTCGATTTTCTCTGGGGCCTCGATGGCGTCGAGAAGACCGTCATGGAGACCGGCATCGCCTTCGCCGCGACGCGGACGCGCAACGAAGGCACCAAGGTCACCGGCAAGATCGGCTTCTCCGGCCATCCGATGATCGAGCATTTCAA
>JBEKKM010000094.1:0-19535 GCA_050010715.1 Xanthobacteraceae bacterium
TTTGAACCATCGCCCTGCTCTCAGGACTAACGTGCGATCAGTGCATTTGCTGGAGCATCTTCATGAGCGACCTGGAGAAAGACCCGAATAAAGTGCCGCAACGGACCTGGATGGGAATGCCGGTCAATTGGGACTGGAAGAACTGGAACAAAGGGGTGTGGAATGCGGACGATCACCGCCTGTTCCCGCCCAAGCGGGTCGGCATCGGCTGGACCATCAATTTCCACGAGCTGCTGCGGCGATTGCGGGTTGTCGCGTAACGCTGTTCCGCCGTTTTTGCCTGGCGAAAGAGTTATGGCGCGATCAATCTCGGCCCGCCGAGCCGCTTGTGCACGTGCACCATCAGCGCCATGGCGAACAGCGGCGTCGCCAGATTGACCACCGGGATCGAGACGAAGGCGGCGATGAACAGGCCGGCGATAAATATCCGCGCCGCGTTGCGCTTGCGCAGCGCTTTCGCTTCGTCCGGCGGGCGAAAGCGCATGGCGGCGAGCTCGAAATATTCGCGGCTGAGCAGCCAGGCGGTGGCGAGAAAGAAGATCACCGCGCCGAAGCCGGCGAACAGCAAGAACGGTGTGGCGATCAGGTAGACCAGCACCGCGAGCAGCGCCGTCCGGCTGCCTTGGATGATCGCGCGCCACAGCGGCAGCGCCTTGCCGGGGCGATCGGCGGGATAATGCTCGCGCTCCACTTCGTCGGCGATTTGATCGGCGAAGAAGCTTGCGACAAACGCCGTCACCGCCGGCATCAGGAAGACGCTGCCGACGATGATGCCGAGGCTGGCGGCGACTGAGAGCAGCCAGGCCAGCGTGCTCGCCGGCCAATGCGCCTGCGGCCCGAGCGTCGTCTCGATCGAAGCCGAGCCGGCGCCGACAAGCCAGAGGATCAGCCGGTCGAGCACGATGCCGACAACGACGATCAGCGCCAGCGCCAACCCGACCGATTTCCACAACACCGCGCGCAGCGGCGGCGCGAATATCTGGGTGAGGGCATTGAGGGCGTCGTCGAACATTTTTCGCCTCTGCAGGATGGCAGAGGTAGCGACGACTGGCGGCATGTACAAGTAGCAGCCTCGAATCGATGGACTGGTCGGTTGGCGGCCTTGATCGCTTGGATGCTGGTTGTTCGCTTTGACAATCTTGTCAAGGACGGCGCGAAGCGCCGCCGCCTTCGGCGGTCTTCGATCCTTGACAAGATTGTCAAAGCGAACTGAGTGCTGTCCAAGCGATCAAGGCCGCTTTCTGGGCCTTCTCACGTAGATTTGGTATCGAATGACAGCCGCTTAGGCCGCCACGGCGCCGGCGTTCTCGTCCGCGGACTGCGGCGCGAGCGATGCGCCATCGTCGGGCGCATGGGGCAAGTCGGCCCATTGCAGCGCCTTGTAATTGAAGCCCTGGCGGATGGTCGGCTTGACCACGTTGAAGTAGGGCGAGATGTCGAAGTCGCGCGGGCAGTACAGCGAGGAGTGGCGGATCTCCAAAATCTGCTCCAGCGCTTGCAGGCTGCGCGCCAGCGTGATCTTGGGCAGGATCGGATAGCGCACCGCGGTGAACGCGTCCGCGATCAGCGCCGAGCAGATCAGCCGCGACGGATCGCCCGAGCCGAGTGCGATCATGCGGCGGCGCCAGCGCTGCGGCACCGGCAGCGGCAACAGATAGCGCAGCAGGTCGGTGATGTTCTTGACGTCGTAGCCGAAGCCGACGCGGGCGATGGCATAGGCGCAGACCGTGGCGCAGTCGTCCGCGGTCAGGCCGACCGGCCGGCAGATGCGGGTGTGGAAGCGAAAATATTTCGATAGCGGCGCCGACACCACGCCTTCGCCGACATTGGCCTCGATCAGAACGTGCGGCTCGCCGTCCGCGGTGCAGCGGCCGTCCATCGGCCCGACATAGAGCGCCGAATGCGACCAGGTCGATTGGGTGAGATATTTGATGACGCCGGAAATGTGGTTGTTGCCCTCGACGAGGAGGACGTCGCCGGGCGCGAGCGATTGGCGCAGGCTTTCCGGATCGCTCGGCGTGAACGGCTCGTAGCCGCGCACCGGCTTCTGCAGATAGCGGGCGATCAGTTGCCCGACGCCATCGCGCACTTTGCCCATGGGCCCCTCCCAGCCAGTTCTGGCGTGACATGTCGCGCATCAGGTCGCGTAACATGTCGCGTCTATTGCGCGGTTTGGTCGCGTCTTTGTTTGGACGCATTTTATGCGAAGTCCGTTGCATTTTGGTTCACGGCCCGCCCGCGCCGTTGACCGAAATTTAAGCGTAGCGTTTGCGCAAACGCCGCTGTTCGGGCAATCTGCGGCACCGTCGCAAGCATCCGGAAACCATGCCGCGCAAGGCTCTTGCCAAAATCACCCGTCGCTCCTTCCTCGCCGCCTCCGCCGCTCTTGCGGCGCGGCCGGCCATCGCGGCTACGCCGCCGCCGGCCGCGACCGACGTCATCATCGTCGGCGCCGGCGCAGCCGGCATCGCCGCGGCGCGCCGCATCGCCGCCGCCGGGCGGCGTTACGTGCTCGTCGAGGCCTCCGACCATGTCGGCGGCCGCTGCATCACCGATGCCAAGACGCTCGGTGTGCCATTCGACCGCGGCGCCCATTGGATCTACGCCCCCGACCTCAATCCGCTGACCAAGCTGACGCCGCGCCGCGGCATCGAGGTCTATCCGGCGCCGCCGAGCCAGAAAATCCGCATCGGCCGGCGTTATGCGCGCGAAGGCGAGCTGGAGGACTTTCTGTCCGCCGAAGTGCGTGCCACCCGCGCCATCAACGACGCCGCGCGCAAGGCCGATCTGCCCTGCGAGCAGGTGATGCCGAACGATCTCGGCGACTGGCGCGGTGCGATCGAATTCATGCTCGGCCCGTTCGGCTGCGGCAAGGATTTGGTGCAGTTTTCGACGCTGGATTTTTCCCGCGCCGCCGAGCGCACCACGGCAACCTTCTGCCGCCAGGGATTCGGCGCGCTGCTCGCGGCGCTTGCCGAAGGCCTGACGGTGCAACTGTCGACGCCGGTGAAATCGATCGATACGCGCAGGAGCCTCGCCGTCGAAACGGCGAAGGGCACGCTGACCGCGCGCGCGGCAATCGTCACCGTCTCGACCAACATCATTGCCGCGGGCCGCATTCAATTTTCGCCCGAACTTCCGCACCGTAACATCGACGCCTTCGGCCGGCTCTCGCTCGGCAGCTACGACCACGTCGCGCTGGAGCTTGTCGGCAATCCGCTCGGCCTCGACAGCGACGATCTGGTGTTCGAGAAATCGACCGACAGCCACACCGCCGCCTTGCTCGCCAATGTGTCCGGCACGCCGCTGTGCCTGGTCGACGTCGCCGGGCCATTCGGCCGCGATCTATCCGCGCACGGCGAAGCCGCCATGATCGATTTCGCCTCGCAATGGCTGGCCGGGCTTTACGGCGCCGAGATCAAGAAGGCGATCGGCCGCAGCCAGGCGACGCGCTGGAACGCCGACGCCTTCACGCTCGGCGCCGCGTCCGCCGCCGTGCCGGGCGGCCAGCTCGCGCGCCGCATCATGATGGAGCCGGTGAACGACGCCATCTGGTTCGCCGGCGAGGCCGCGCACGAGACGTTATGGGGGACGGTCGGGGGCGCCTGGGACTCCGGCGAGCGCGCCGCCGAGGCGGTGCTGCGGCGCATGGGCGTGCTCAAGCCCGCGCCGGCGGAAGCGGAAGCTGCGCCTAATCCCAAAGCCAAACGCACACGCGCGGCGCCGCGCCAGCAGTCGTCGTTCGGCGGAACGCCGAGCATCATGCGGCCGGAGCGGTAGCAACCGGACATCACGTTCGGCCGCCGCCGCGCTATTGCGGCCCAGAGAGCGCGACGGAATTGGACAAAGTCCGGGGCATCAACTACCTGTTCTAATCGGCGCCACATAATGCTTCTGAAGAAGCTCCGGGGAGAAACGCCCCGGGGCTTTTTCATTGCGCGCTGCGGCGCGGGTCGCGGGCGGCCCGGGCCGGTTTTTGATCGAGATCAATGTCCGTGCGACGTCCGTGTCATAGTAGATTTTGGTGTATCGGGTTATAGTATGTGCGATCCCGCTCAAGGGGTCATAAGAGGGAGGGTGGCGAATGAAGCGTTTGGCTTTTGCGATAGGCCTTCTGGTACTCGGCCTTGGCGCGGCTAGTCCGGCGAGTGCCGATTTTGCCGTGATCAAGTTCAACAGCGGCTATTGCCGCGTTTGGACCGATACGGCCTACGGTCCGCAGGACGGCCGCTATCTGTGGTTCCGGCATCATTGGCGATGGCACCACCATCACTGGCACTATCGTTTCCACAGCTGGGACGGTGCCGACCGGGCCATGCATCGGGCGGCCTCGTGGCACCGCTGTAATCACTGGTGGTGGAAGTAGACCGGCTAGAGCGAAATCGCATCAGATTGAAGCGATTTACGCTCTAGCATTTTAATGGAGCATGATCTTTTCGGAAAACCGGTTTCCACTTTTCCGGATCATGCTCTAACGAGTGCCGCGTCGGCTGCGCCGCTCGCCCTCCGGGGCGGGCGGCTTTTGCGTCAAGCCCGCAGCACGCCGCCAGAGCGCTTGCCGACTTCGGCGACGATTTTCGCCGCCAGCGCCTCGATCTCGGCGTCGGTCATGGTCTTGTCGCGCGGCTGGATGGTGACGGCGATGGCGATCGATTTTTTGCCGGGCTCGATACCTTTGCCTTCGTAGACGTCGAACACGGTGACGCCGGCGATCAGCTTGCGGTCGGCTGACTGCGCCGCGCGCACGATGTCGGCGGCTTTGACGCTGCGCTCGACCACGAAAGCGAAATCGCGCTCCACCGGCTGGAACGGCGACAGATCCAGCGCCGGCTTGGCGCGCGTCGCTTTCGCCTTCGGCTCGGGAATGCGCTCCAGAATGACTTCGAAGCCGACCAGCGGGCCTTCGGCATCGAGTTTTTCCAGCGCGCTCGGATGCAACTCGCCGAAATAGCCGAGCACGTTTTGCGGCCCGATCTGGATCGTGCCGCAGCGCCCGGGATGGAACCACGGCGGGCCGCCGGGCACGATTTGCAGCGCTTGCGCCGGCGCGCCGGCCGCCGTCAGCACCGTGAGCGCATCGGCTTTGGCGTCGAACGCGTCGACCTCGCCGTCGTGCTTGCTCCAGTGCCGTCCGATGCCGGACGGTTTGGCCAGCGCGCGGCGCACGCCTGTGGCAGCAGTGAGCTGGTCGGCCGGCGCGTCGCCGCGAAATATTTGGCCGACCTCGAACAGGCCGGCATCGGGGAAGCTGCGGTCCGTGTTCTTCTGCGCCGCTGCGATCAGGCCCGGAATGAGACTCGGCCGCATGTCGGAGAGATCGGCGGCGATCGGGTTGGCTAAGGCGAGCTCGGGCTTGCCGCCGCCAAAAAGTTCGGCAAGTGCTTTGGAAATGAACGACCAAGTCACCGCTTCAACCAGATTGCGCGCGGCGAGCGCGCGCTTGGCCTTGCGCACGCGCAATTGGATCGCCGTCAGCACTGGCTTGCGCGGCGCCGCGCCGCGGTCGAACGGCGTCGACGGCACCAGGTCGACGCCAAAGATGCGCACCACCTCTTCGACGATGTCGGCCTTGCCCTCGACGTCGGGCCGCCACGACGGCACCGCGATTTTCACCCGCTCGCTTTGGCCGGCGACAGTAAAGCCAAGTCGGTCAAGGATACGGCGCACATCACGGAGTGGGATAGTCAAACCTGAAAGTCGCTCCAACTCGGAAAGAGGGAAGTCAATGACCCGCTCAGTTAGCTCAAGACTACCCGCGAAATTCGCAGTCGGTTGCTTTTGAGTTATCTGGGCTTCTCTGCTCTTCAGAACCGGAGAGAAGAGGGTTCGTAACCGCTCACGCCAACTGATCCGCCGTTTTATGTGAATTAATGGAAGTTCAATCTCTTGCAGCGGTCGTAGTGAGCCAAGTGCTACATACCTCTCCGACGGCGTGCCGCCGCATAAGTCCAGTACCATGCGGGTCGCCATTTCGAGCCCCGGCAGCATGAAAGCCGGGTCGACGCCGCGCTCGAAGCGGTAGCGGGCGTCGGAATTGATGCCGAGCTTGCGGCCGGTCTGCGCGATGTTGATCTCGTTCCACAGCGCGGATTCGATCAGCACGTCGGTGGTGGTTTCCGAGCAGCCGGTTGTTTCGCCGCCCATGATGCCGGACAGCGATTCGACGCCGTCTTGGTCGGCGATGACGCAGACGCTGTCGTCGAGCGTGTAGGTCTTGCCGTCGAGCGCCAGCAGCGTCTCGCCGTTTTTCGCCCGGCGTACGGTGAGATTGCCGCGCACTTTCGCCGCATCGAACACATGCAGCGGCCGGCCGCGGTCATAGGTGATGAAGTTGGTGATATCGACCAGCGCATTGATCGGGCGCAGCCCGATCGCGGTCAGCCGTTTTTGCAGCCAGGCGGGCGACGGTCCGTTCTTGACGCCGCGCACCAGGCGCAGCGCAAAGGCCGGGCACAGCTCGGGCGTTTCGATCTTGACTGCGACCGGGCAGCGGAACTCGCCCTTGACCGGCTTGACGGCCGCATCCTTGAACTTGCCCATGTCGGCTGCGGCAAGATCGCGGGCGATGCCGTGCACGCCGGCGCAGTCCGGCCGGTTCGGCGTCAGATTGATCTCGATCACCGGATCGTCGAGGCCGGCATATTGCGCGTAGCTGGCGCCGACCGGCGCGTCGTCGGGTAAATCGATAATGCCTTCGTGGTCGTCGGAGATTTTCAGCTCAAATTCCGACACCAGCATACCGCGGCTCTCGACGCCGCGGATGGTGCCGACCTGTAGCGTTATGTCCTTGCCGGGAATGTAGGCCCCCGGCGGCACGAACACGCCCTTCATGCCGGTGCGCGCATTCGGCGCGCCGCACACCACCTGCACCGGATCGCCCGAGCCGGTATCGACCATGCACACCCGCAGCCGGTCGGCGTTCGGATGCTGCTTTGCTTCAACGACGCGCGCGATCGTGAACGGCGCGAGCTGTTTGCCCATGTCCTCGACGCGCTCGACCTCGAGCCCGATCATGGTCAGCTTGTCGGTGATCTCGCCGAGCGCGCGGTCGGTGTCGAGATGCTCCTTGAGCCAGGCCAGGGTGAATTTCATCATCGGAGAAGGACCCCGCCATCTCCGCTTACTCGATCGTCATGCCCGGGCTTGACCCGGGCATCCATGCAGCGCTGCCGAGCGCCGTGAGGCCGCATGGATCGCCGGGTCAAGCCCGGCGATGACGAGTGTTGGGGCGCTCTCACGAGCTCAATCCTCCCGCCAGCGTCGGGAAATCGAGCGGGCGGAAGCCGTAGTGCGCGAGCCAACGCACGTCGGCCTCGAAGAAGGCGCGCAGGTCCGGCATGCCGTATTTGAGCATGGCGAGGCGATCGATTCCCATGCCCCAGGCAAAGCCTTGGTATTCGTCGGGGTCGAGGCCGCAGTTTTTCAAAACGTTCGGATGCACCATGCCGCAGCCGAGGATTTCCAGCCAATCGTCGCCCTCGCCGAACCGGACTTCGCCCTTGTCGCGGCGGCACTGGATGTCGACTTCGAGCGACGGCTCGGTGAACGGGAAGAACGACGGCCGAAACCGCATGCCGACCCTGTCGACCTCGAAGAACGCCTTGAAGAATTCTTCCAGAATCCATTTCAGGTGGCCGAGATGCGAGCTCTTGTCGATGACCAGGCCCTCGACCTGGTGGAACATCGGCGTGTGCGTCTGGTCGCTGTCGCGGCGATAGGTGCGGCCGGGAATGATGACGCGGATCGGCGGCTTTTGGCTGAGCATGGTGCGCACCTGCACCGGCGAGGTGTGGGTGCGCAGCAGTAAGCGCGTGCCGTCCGGCTTCGGATTAAAGAAGAACGTGTCGTGCATGTCGCGCGCCGGATGGTCTTCCGGGAAATTGAGTTTGGTGAAGTTGTAGTCGTTGGTCTCGATGTCGGGGCCTTCGGCGACGGCAAAGCCCATGTCGGCGAAGATCGCGGTCATCTCATCGGTCACTTGCGTGATCGGATGGACGCGGCCGATCTCGGCCGGCGCCTCGCGCACCGGCAGTGTGACATCGATGCTTTCGGTGTTGAGGCGGGCTTCGAGCGCCGCATTTTTGAGCACGTCGCGGCGCGCGGTGAGCGCCGCGTTGACGCGATCCTTCAGCCCGTTGATCAGCGGCCCTTGGGTCTTGCGCTCTTCCGGCCGCAGCGTGCCGAGCGTTTTTAGGAGCGCGGTGAGGGAGCCGTTCTTGCCCAGTGCCGCTACGCGCACCGTTTCGAGCGCCGCGTCGTCGCCGGCGGCGGCGACATCGGCGAGAATTTGCTGCTCGAGTTGCGCGGTGTCGGTCATGAGATTCAATCCGGCATGAACGGCAGGTCGGTATCGCCCGGCCGGCCGCCGGCCTGGGTCAGCATCGAATGGACCTGGCCGCGATGGTGAGTCTGGTGATTGAACATATGGGTGACCAGCATCCAGCGCGGCCGCGTCCAGTCACGCTTGGTGGCGCGGGAATAATAGGTCTGATCGGCGGCGAGCCATGCGTGGTCGACCTTGTCGGCCCAGTCGATCATGGTCTGGTCGAAGTTTTTGCGCTCGGACTTCAGATTGTCCCAGTCCGGATAAAGCGACACCGATTCCGGAATGCCCACCGTCGGCCGCGGCAGATCGGTGAAGCGGCCCATCCAGTCGCGGTCGCCCCACAAGATGTGGCTCAGCGTCTTGTGGATCGAGCCGAACCAGGCGCCGCGCTCGCGGCGGCGCTCGTCGTCCGACAGACTGTCGGCGACGCCGTAGAGGTTTTCATTCTGCCAGCGATTGTAACGCGCCATCCGCTGGACGTACGCGCGATCGATCATGACACGTCACGCGAGCGCCGACTTGGCCTGGCCGACGATCGCCTCGAACGCCGCCGGCTCGGTGATGGCGAGGTCCGAGAGCACCTTGCGGTCGACTGTGATGCCGGCCTTGCTCAAGCCGGCGATGAAGCGGCTGTAGTTCAGGCCGAACGGGCGCACCGCCGCGTTGAGGCGCTGGATCCACAGCGCGCGGAAGGTGCGCTTCTTCCGCTTGCGGTCGCGGAAGGCATATTGGTTCGCCTTCTCCACCGCCTGCTTGGCGATGCGGATGGTGTTCTTGCGCCGGCCGTAATAGCCCTTGGCGGCCTTGAGCACCTTCTTGTGCTTGGCATGGGATGTGACGCCGCGCTTGACGCGTGCCATGGTCGATCTCCTTTGAAATTAGCAGAACGTTGCAACGGAATGCCGCTACCGGCGGCAGCTCCAACCCGTCAGCCGTTCGGCAAAAAGTACTTTTTGATGTTGTCGCCGTCGGTCTTGAACAGCACGCTGGTGCCGCGCAATTGGCGGATCTGCTTCTTGGTGCGCTTGATCATGCCGTGGCGCTTGCGCGACTGCGTATAGAGGACCTTTCCGGACCCCGTCACCTTGAAGCGCTTTTTGGCGCCCGACTTGGTCTTGATCTTGGGCATTTGGCTCTCCTTTGGCGGGAAGCGCGAGCGCTCCGGCCGCCGAAAATGCTCATAAATGAGCGGGGTGTGCGTGAGCACATCGCCGCCGCCACGGCAGCCCTTAATCAACCGGGCGGCGGGAAGGGCGCGGTTATGGCAGAGGAGGGCGATTAAGGCAATCGGCTAGGGCGTTAACGAGGCGCCAGCACCATGACCACCTGGCGGCCTTCGAAGCGCGGTTCCTGTTCGATCTTGGCGATTTTCGCGGTGTCGACCTTGACCCGGTCGAGCAGCTTATAGCCGAGCTCCTGGTGCGCCATTTCGCGGCCGCGGAACCGCAGCGTCACCTTGACCTTGTCGCCTTCCTGGAAGAAGCGCTCCATCGACCGCATCTTCACGTCGTAATCGTGATGATCGATCATCGGCCGCAGCTTGATCTCCTTGATCTCGACGACCTTCTGCTTCTTGCGCGCCTCGGCGGCTTTCTTCTGCGCCTGATATTTGTATTTGCCGTAGTCGAGAATCTTGGCGACCGGCGGTACCGAGTTCGGCGCTATCTCGACCAAATCGAGGCCGGCCTCCTGGGCCATGGCAATCGCTGCCTCGATCTCGGTGACGCCCTTGTTGGCGCCGTCTTTGTCGATGAGTTGGACCTCGCGAACGCGGATCTCCTCGTTGATGCGCGGACCCTCCTTGGCGGCGGGTTGCGGCGCTCTGCTGGGGCGACGAATGGGTTTTGTCTCCTTACGTGGTTGCAGTAAACGCGGAGAATCGGGAGTTTCCGGGCATAAGTCAACGACAATGCGCGTTGCGCGCATCGTGACGACAAACATCATGATTTATGTTTCATCACCGAGACCGCGTAGAGCGCAAGTCGCCGGGACCGCCGCATGAGCGATAACAGCCTGAAATTCCTGCACATTGGCGAGGGCGCCGGGCGGCGCGGCATCGCCGTGCGCGCGCAGCCGGGCACCGCGCCCGGGCTGCTTTGGCTCGGCGGCTACAAATCCGACATGAAGGGCACCAAGGCGGTAGCGCTGGCCGACTGGGCGGCGGGGGCGGGGCGCGCTTGCGTACGGTTCGACTATTCCGGCCATGGCGAGTCGGAAGGCGCGTTCACCGACGGCACCATCGGCCGCTGGCTCGCCGACAGCGCGGCCGTGTTCGATGCCTGCTGCGCGGGGCCGCAAATCCTGATCGGCTCGTCCATGGGCGGCTGGCTGGCGCTGCTGCTGGCGCGCGAGTTGAAGCGGCGGCCGGCTCCGCAAGCCGCATCCATAGCCGGCATGGTGCTGATCGCGCCGGCGGTCGATTTCACCGAAGAACTGATGTGGAAACGGTTCACGCCCGAGATCAAGCGCGAGCTCGAGGAGACGGGCGTCTGGGCGCGGCCGTCGCAATATTCGGCGGAGCCCTATCTGGTGACGCGGCAATTGATCGAGGACGGGCGCAAGCATCTCTTGCTCGGCGGCTTGATCGAGACCGGCTGCCCGGTGCGTATTTTGCAAGGCGTCGAAGATCCCGACGTGCCGTGGCAGCACGCCGTCGAACTGACCTCGCGGCTGGCCAGCGACGACGTCGTGCTCACTTTGGTCAAGGACGGCGATCACCGCCTGTCGCGGCCGGAGGATATCGAACGCATGATCCAGGCGGTGAAGGAATTTTAGCTCGCCGCCGGCTTGGCTTCCTCGAACGCCACGCCGAGCTCGTCGTTTCTGCGCCAGACCACGCGGCAGGCGCGCCGCGTGCGGCCTTGCTCGAAGGTCAGCTCGAAGGTTTCCGGCACGCCATAAGTGTTGGCGAGCTTCAGGCAGGCTCCGCTCGACGTAATATTCTGCACTGTGCAGTGAATCATCGACCCGCGGCGCGGCGGGATGATCTTGGCGCCGCGCGACACGCGGGTGCGGGTGACGTCTCTGCGTTCCTTGTCGTTGTTGTCGTTGTTCATGACGCGGTGGTGCCAGCGTGACGGCGCGAGCTCGAGCGCCGGTGTGCGTTGTAGCGCGCAAGTCTTACGGATCGTCGAACGGCTCCGTGGGCAGAAGGTTAACGGCGCGGAAGGAATTCGACAAAATTTTTGCCACCTGCGCCGCAAACGCAAAGCGGGAGGCCCGAAGCCTCCCGCTCTTACGCAACGCGTGCTCAACTGACGCACACGCACTCAACCGGCAAAGCCTTAGCTTCTGCCGACGACGTCCACCGTCACCGAGGCGAGTCCGTCACAGCCGATGGCGTGGGCCGCGGCCGGCGTCAGATCAATGATGCGGCCGGCCACGAACGGCCCGCGATCGTTGATGCGAACCACCACGGATTTGCCGGTGCCGGTATTCGTCACCCGTACCATTGTACCGAACGGCAATGAGCGATGCGCCGCGGTCAGGCCGGAGGCCGCGGCTACCTCGCCGTTGGCAGTCCGCCCCCCGGAATAAACCGAAGCTATTCCGGTTTGCGCCGACGCAATCGTCGGCATCGCAATAGTAGAAACGACAAGAGATGAAAGTACAAAAAGCTTCGTCAGGCTATTACCAGCCATGATGATCCTATTCAGTTGTTGATGGGATAGGTGAGGTGGCTCTTTCGTCTTGAGCCAGGGTCGCTAAGACAGGCCAAATATGGTCATTGTGCGACGCAGCAATCTTGCATAATCTTTATGCGGTAACGGGTTCCTGCCCCTGTCGTGGGCAAATCAGGTAAGTCATTGTATTTGAAATGGAAAGACGAGGTGGCCAGGGGCTCAAAAGTGCCGCTATGCGTGGGCGGGACTCTGCTCTGCGTGCAGTGCAGCATCGAAACGGCGCCGTTGACCGTTGTCTAAGCCGACCTGCCGGGTCGGCAATTTGACAACGGCAACTATGCGGGGGCGGCAGCGGCGGTCGGCAGCACGTAGCTTTTGAATTGGTCGCGCAGCGCGGTCTTCAGAATCTTGCCGGTCGCGGTGTGCGGGATTTCGGCCACGAATGCGACGTCGTCGGGCATCCACCACTTGGCGATCTTGCCTTCGAGGAACGACAACAGCTCGGCCTTGGTCGCCGTCTGCCCCGGCTTGAGCACGACGATGAGGAGGGGCCGCTCGTCCCATTTCGGATGGCGCACGCCGATCACCGCGGCCTCGGCCACTTTGGGATGGCCGACCGCGAAGTTCTCGATGTCGATCGAGGAAATCCATTCGCCGCCCGATTTGATCACGTCCTTGGAGCGGTCGGTGATCTGCATGTAGCCGTAGCGGTCCAGCGTGGCGACGTCGCCGGTATCAAAATAGCCGTTGGCGTCGAGGATCGAGCCCTCTTCCTTGAAGTAGGCGCGCGCCACCGACGGCCCGCGCACTTTCAGCCGGCCGAAGGTCTTGCCGTCGCGCGGCAATTCCTTGTCGTCGTCGTCGGTAATTTTCATATCCACCGCGAACGGCGGATGGCCTTGCTTCATCTGCACGTCGAGCCGCGCTTCGCCGGATAGGCCGGCATATTCCGGCTTGATCGAGCCCAGCGTGCCGAGCGGGCTCATCTCGGTCATGCCCCAGGCGTGCAGCACTTCGACCTCGTAATGGTCCTGGAATTTTTGCGTGATGGCGCGCGGGCAGGCCGAGCCGCCGATCACCACTTTCTTCAGGTACGGCAGCTTCAGATTGTTGGCTTCGAGGTGCTGCAGCAGCATCAGCCACACGGTCGGCACCGCGGCGGTGAAACTGACGCGATAGCTGTCGAGCAATTCGTAGATCGAGGCGCCGTCGAGCTTGGCGCCGGGCATCACCATGGCGGCGCCGACCATCGGCGAGGTCAAAGCGAGCCCCCAGCAATTGGCGTGGAACATCGGCACCACCGGCATGACCACGTCGCGCGACGCGACCCCCATGGCGTCGAGCTGCGCCGCCATCATCGAATGCAGCACGTTGGAGCGGTGCGAATAGACCACGCCTTTGGGATTGCCCGTCGTGCCGGACGTGTAGCACATGCCGGCCGCGGTATTTTCGTCAAAAGTTTTCCAGTTGAAGTCGCCGTCGACGTCGGCGATCCATTCCTCGTAGGGCACGGCATTCTTTAATGTGGTCGCCGGCATGTGCGCGGCGTCGGTCAGCACCACGTATTGCTCGATGGATTTCAGCTTGTCGGCGATCTTTTCCAGAAGCGGCACGAATGTGAGATCGACCATGACGATGCGGTCTTCAGCATGATTGATGATCCAGACGATCTGCTCGGGGAAGAGCCGCGGATTGACGGTGTGATAGATGGCACCGATGCCCATGATGCCGTACCAGGCCTCGAGATGCCGCCATGTGTTCCAGGCCAGCGTCGCCACCCGATCGCCGAGCTTGATGCCGTCCTTGTCGAGCCGCTGCGACACCCGTAGCGCCCGCTTGCGCAGATCGGCGTAGTTCGTGGTGTGGAACGGGCCTTCGATGGAACGCGTGATGACCTGCCGCTCGGCATTATAGGTCGCGGCGTGGTCGAGGATGCGATTGCAAAGCAGCGGCCAGTCCTGCATCAGCCCGAACATGATGTCGCCTCCCACGGGTCGTGCATTATCGCGTTAGGCCGCGGCGGGCGCCGGCGGCCGGCTTTAAGTTAACCTCGTGCGCCGCCAAGGCAAATACCGATTGCCTTGAATGCCGGCATCCGCCCGGCGTAAAGCATATCCGGTTGCGGCGGCGGCGCGCGGGTGGGAGAGCTGTGGCGTGAGGATTTGCGGCGCGAAAGCTGCCTTTGCGCTCGGCGTTTTGCTGTGCGCCGGCAATGCGGCATGGGCGCAGTTGGCGCTGGTGCCGCAGCCCAAGCACGGCCGGGCCGAGCGCGGCCCGCCGGCCCCGGTGGCGCTACCGCAGGAATTTGCCCCGCCGCAGGAAGCCTATGCCGCATTCCCGGAAGAGCCAGCCGCCGCGGCCGTCCCGGCGGCGCCGTCGGCCTGCCAGGTGCGGCTTGCGAAAATCGCGGTGTTTCAGCCGCTGCCGACCCTGGTCGGGCCCGGCGAATGCGGCGCCGTCGATGCCGTGCATCTGGACGCGGTGATCCTGCCCGACCAGAGCAAGGTGGCGGTCACGCCGGCGGGGATCCTGCGCTGTCCGATGGCGGAAGAGCTGGCGCACTGGGTGCGCGAAGACGTGGCGCCGACGGCGACAAAGCTCGGCTCGCCGCTGCGCGTGCTCGACAATTTCGATTCCTATGAGTGCCGCGGCCGCAATCGGGTGCGCGGCGCCACGCTCAGCGAGCACGGCCGCGCCGACGCCATCGACGTACGCCTGTTCAAGCTCGCCGACGGCCGCTCGCTGACCTTGACCGACGTGAACGTCGACAAAACCTGGCGCGAGACCATCAAGGCCAGCGTCTGCGCGCGGTTCTCCACCGTGCTCGGCCCCGGTTCCGACGGCAATCACGAGGAGCACATTCATCTCGATCTCGCCGAGCGGCGCAACAATTACAAAGTCTGCGAATGGGACGTGCGCGAGCCGCCGCCCCCGCCGCCCGCGGTCGCGCAGGCGGAAGACACCGCGCCGCCGGCCGAGGCTGCGGCAACAGAAGGCGACGACGAAGCAGCGCCAATCCCGCTCGATATGGTGCCGTTGCCGCGTCCGCGGCCGAAGCTTGCCGAGGACGCTTCGGCGCGGGCGAAAAAATCCGATCGCAACTAAGGCCTCACGGCGCTCTCGGATTTACGCCTAAAGTTCCTTGCCAATGGCGCGGTCAACCGAATAAGGACCGCCGCCGCGGATTGCGAAGACGAAGCATATCGCCCCGATCAGCAGGACATACTCGTATCCGCCACCACCGGCCGCATACCCTTTCGGCAGATGCACCAACAGCAAGGCCACCAGCATCTCGATGGCCAACGCGGCCGCGACAAAACGCGTGAACAGACCGACGATCAAGCAGATGCCGCCGACTAATTCGAGGAACATGATGACGTATGCCCACATCAATGCGGGCTCGATGCCGTTCTTGGCGAAGATGTTCGCAGCGACTGCGTCGGCGCCGAGTTTGAATTTGGTAGTAACATGCATCAAAAACATAATGCCGACGACAACGCGCACGAACGTTGCGGCGATCGGTAGCATGGTTTCGTAGAAACCGGCGAGACCCGGATACAGCAGTTTTGTTTCTCCTTGAGCCACGGCACTCTCCTTTCTGATTGTGCGATCCATGCCATCTCCGTCATCAGCTCACGACGCAGACGATGGTTTCCACCAACGCAATTACAGCAGAGATTTGGGATCAGTGAAATGGGGTCCCAGGCATCGCGTTGCGCGGCAACAATTTTAAATGGTCGATGTCGGCTCAGGGTCAATCACGTCATTCCGGGCGCGACTTGGGACTTCCGCTTTGGCCCCGTTAGCGACCGAATTGCTGTATTACGGCAACCATCGGATCTCTGTGAAGTAAGTCAAAGACCTCCAATTCGAGGTGTGATATTATTTAGCTATGAGGTTTCCCGACCTGCGGTTCAATTCGCCCGGCACCTCTCGGATCTCCGCATAGCGAGCGATAAGGGGCCAGGAATTCCGTGCGTATCTTCATGACCGGGGTGACCGGCTACATTGGCGGATCGATCGCAGCCGCGCTTATTAATGCAGGGCACTCTGTCGTTGGCCTGGTGCGGCAGGAAAACAAGGCGTCTCAACTTGCGGTCCGCGGAATTCAGCCGCTGCTTGGAACACTTGCCGACCTTGCCAAGATTACAGACGCCGCGCGTGCGGCTGACGCGGTCATAAATGCGGCCAATGCCGACGATTTTCTCGTTGCCGATACGCTCCTGAAGGCGCTGGCCGAATCGGGCAAAGTGCTCATTCACACCAGCGGCACCAGCGTTGTTTCAGACCGTGCAGCGGGCGAATACAGCGCTGCAATCTTCCACGAAGACAGCCCCTTCGATCCCCTGCCGGAACGACTATTGCGGGTTGCGATCGACCGGGCTGTGCTGATGGGAGCGCAGCAAAAAATCGGCAGCGTCGTCATTCGACCAAGCCTCATTTATGGCAGAGGACACGGCCTCAATCCACACAGCATCCAGCTCCCTCGTCTCATCGAACTCGCCAGGAAATACAAGGTCGCTCGGCACGTCGGGCGCGGACTCAACGTCTGGTCCCACGTGCACATCGACGATCTCGTAGACCTCTATCTCTTAGCTCTCGATGGAGCGCCAGCCGGTTCGCTGTTTTATGCCGAGAACGGCGAGGCTTCATGGAACGCGATGGCCTCTGCGGTCGGTCGTCTTCTCGGCTTCGGCGCGGAAACCATGGACTGGCCGATTGAAGAGGCAGTACGTGAATGGGGTCCAAGCGCTATCACGAGCTACGGCTCGAACAGCCGTGTCAGCGCCCTGAAAGCGCGCAAGATGCTCGGATGGGCGCCGAAGGGCCGTGCTTTGCTGGTTGACATCGAGACAGGCAGTTATGCAGAAGTTCTGCAGAACCGAGACCGGCCTTAGAATCTGGATATTTGTGAAGACGGCCGCAGGGAGCCTCACCATGAGAATCTTAGTTTTCGTGCTGGCACTTTTCGTCGCGATAGCCGGAAACGGCACGCGCGCGGAGGCCCAAAATTATCCTTGGTGCGCGGTCTTAAATATGGGCGATGCCGCCTACAATTGCGGCTTCGTCAGCCGCGAGCAGTGCATGGCCACCGTGAGTGGAATTGGCGGGTCCTGCGAACCAAACACGCAATACCACGCCCCCTCCACAGCCGTGCACCCGGTACCCCGGTCCAGCGGACGTTAACCGGGCAGACCAAACAGACGACCTTGCGGCTGTACTTCCGAAAATCCCGATGTTCAGTTGCCGAATTTGTAGTTGAGGCCTGCGCGCACGATGTTGTCGGTGAACTTGGCGTTCCAGCTCGCGAATCCGCCGAAATTATCCGCTACGCTCCCACTTTCCGATCCCAAATAGAGATAGAGATACTCAGCCTTCCAAGTCCAGTTACCCGCAAGAGCGCCTTCGACGCCGCCGCCCAAGGTCCAGCCGATGTCGGTCTTGGATTGACTGAATGCAAACGCCCCACTCGCACTACCGGTAGGAATACAACCAAAACCAGCGATACACGCCGTAAGGTTTATATTGGCAGCGCCACCATGGGACGGAAACGAGTATCGCCCAGGCGTGCTCAATGGCGCCTTGCAGCACAGCTAGTGCGTCTCAGCAAAACTGGATGCACGACTTCTACAACGGGTCATCCGCCGAGTCATGGGTGAGCGATGGCAATTACGCCGCGGTCCGCGATTTGATCTGGTGCCGAGGTCCGCCAATCTCCCGATGCGAAGATGAAACACTTCGCGTCAACTGATCGGTAGTTTTGCGCGACAGTCTAGAAAAAAGTTAGCGACCGCCGAAATGAAGCCCTAGGAGATCTGGGTGCATCGTTCCAGCACGGGCGATTTCTGCTGGGCCGCGCTCATGCAGGATTGGATGCTTATAACGGCGCCGCTGGCGCTCACGCTTTATTTCCTGGCCTTCCAAGACCAGTTTAGAGCGGTGTTGTCTTGGCTGAGCGCGCTGGTCAATTAGGTCGCCGGCTTACGCCCGTGCCACGGTCCGGAACTTTTCCAGCAATCGCGGCATGGCTCTGGCGTATGACGACGGCAGGCCGATCGCCTCAATGAGCTGACCCGCGGCCGCCGGCGCCTGTCCCTTGCTCAGGAACCACCGTATCCGCTCGCTGACCGCATAGGGGATCGGCTCGAATTTTTGCTCCGTCACGACCAGCTTGTCGCCAAGCGAAATAGTTCCGGCATTGAGAAAACATCCGAATACGCCGCGCCGGTGCACGATGCGGTCGAACGCGATCAATTTCAAAATCTTCCTGCAGGGTTCGCAATGAAACGTGAGGCGGATCAAAGCCTGGCCGATTCTGATCACCGTGCCGGACGGCAAGTCATACAGCCCGTCATCCTCGAGGAGGACATTTTCCCGCAAGTCTCCGGGTTTCAGGCCGCAGTCGGCCAGGATCGGCCGTGACGCAATCAAGACCTGGCGAAACGGCGCGCAGGCAACACCGCCGCTGATGCCGTCTTTATCGAACGTGAATGACGTGACGTCTTCGAGTGCCGTGCCATGCTTGCGCTTGATGTACAGATTTGTGACGGTCAAAGCTCACTTACCTCGTTACTGAAATGCAGCGGATGGCCTGCGCCGACGATGAGGCGAAAGATTGACGCTGCCGAAAATGCTTCCTGCGGTGCGACCACACCCATCTAATAAGTAAAGCTTGTAATAGGTAGGGCTCGACACTTCATCGTTCACGGCGGGACAGCCATGCAATTCCGCCAATTTTGATCCAGATCAAAAGCCGCGCCGCAGCTCACGGCAAGTGTTGGTTGCAGTTGTAACCAAATGCCCAAGGGCCAGCATGCTCAGGAAAGAACAGAACGATCTGGTGACGCGGACCGGCCCCCATACCGCGATGGGCCGGCTGTTTCGCAGTTACTGGACGCCGGTTCTCTTGGCCGAGGAGCTTCCCGAAAACGACTGCCCGCCGGTACGGGTGAAGGCGCTTTCCGAGCGCCTCATTGCCTTTCGCGACAGTCACGGACGCTACGGCCTGATCGACGAATTCTGTCCGCACCGCGGCGTCTCGCTGTGGTTCGGCCGCAATGAGGAATGCGGGTTGCGCTGTCCCTATCACGGCTGGAAGTTCGACGTCGCCGGCCAGTGCGTCGAAGTGCCTTCGGAGCCGGCCGAGAGCGGCTTCGCCAAGAAGATCAAGGTCACGTCCTATCCGCTGATCGCGCGCGGCGGCATGCTGTGGACCTATATGGGACCGCCGGAACAGCGGCCGCCGCTGCCGGAATGGGAGTTTGCCTTGGTGCCGAGCGAGCAGCGCTTCGTCTCCAAGCGGCTGCAAGAGTGCAACTGGCTGCAAGCCATGGAAGGCGGCATCGATTCCAGTCACGTCTCCTTCCTGCACCGCGGCAACATCAATTCCGACCCGCTGTTCAAGGGCGCCAAGGGCAACCAATACAATCTCAATGACGCGCAGCCGGTGTTCGAAGTCGTCGAAAGCTCGGGCGGTCTCTATATCGGCGCCCGCCGCAATGCCGAGGATGGCAACTATTACTGGCGCATCACCCAATATGTGCTGCCGTCCTTCACCATGATCGCGCCGCGCGGCGGTCACACCA
>JBEKKM010000095.1:0-19396 GCA_050010715.1 Xanthobacteraceae bacterium
CGATCGCAGCACCAAAACCTCGATCCTTGACGAGCCGGCGGCGCTGCCGCTGGCGCTGGCGCCGGTCGGGTTGACCGGCATGCAGCACGGCGACGGCGAGATTCTGGCGTGCCGCGCCGCGCAGGCCGCGGGAATTCCCTACACGTTGTCGACCATGTCGATCTGTTCCATTGAGGACGTCGCGGCCGCGGTCGACAAGCCGTTCTGGTTCCAGCTCTACGTCATGAAGGACCGCGGCTATATCCGCGGCTTGATCGAACGCGCCAGGGCCGCAAAATGCAGCGCGCTGGTTCTGACCGTCGACCTTCAGGTCATCGGCCAGCGCCATCGCGACATCAAGAACGGCATGTCGGTGCCGCCGGAAATCCGCCTGGCGAACCTGATCGACATCGCCACCAAGCCGGCCTGGGCGCTCGGCGTGCTGCGCGGCAAGCGCAAGACCTTCGGCAATATCGCCGGGCACTATCCCGGCATGCAGAACGTCACCGTGCTGTCGAAATGGATTGCCGAGCAGTTCGATCCGACGCTGAGCTGGAAGGACGTCGAGTGGATCAAGAGTCTGTGGCCCGGCAAGCTCATCCTCAAAGGTATCCTCGATGTCGAGGATGCGCGCATCGCGGCCAAGAGCGGCGCGGCGGCGATCGTGGTGTCCAATCACGGCGGCCGCCAGCTCGACGGTACCTCTTCTTCAATCTCCATGCTGCCGCCGATCGCCGAGGCGGTCGGCTCGGAACTGGAGGTTTTGTTCGACGGCGGCATCCGCTCCGGGCAGGATCTCATGCGCGCCATCGCGCTCGGCGCGCGTGCCTGCCTGAGCGGCCGGGCCTACATCTACGGCCTCGGCGCCGGCGGCCAGGCCGGCGTCGCCCGCGCCATCGAGATCATCCGCAACGAGCTCGATATCAGCATGGCGCTGACCGGGATTAACAGCATCGCCGAGATCGACCGGCGCGTGATTACCGCCATATAGCAGCCGCGGAACGGCCGGAATCCGCCGGTACCGGAATGTGGTTACCGGGCGTCAACCTTATGAAAAGGTATCGCGTGATAGGAAGCGCGCTCGTATCGAGTGATAGGAGTAGCCCTATGCGTCATTTCATTCTGGCAACAGCCGCTTTCGCCGCGATCGCCGCAGCCACCCCGAGCGCGCAAGCCGACATGGTCGGTGCCGCGGCGGGTGCGGGCGTCGGCCTTGTGGTCGCGGGTCCTGTCGGAGCGGTCGCCGGCGGTGTCGTCGGCGCCGTTTACGGCAAACCGTTCTGGGGTCCCTCGTTCAGCCGAGGCCATTGCTGGACCGACAATAGCTTCCACCGCCACTGCAACCACTGGTCGGCGCGGTGATCTTTCATCCGCCCCCGCGAAGCGGGGCAGGATGTTTTTCATTCTTCCTTATAGCCGTACGCCTGCGCGTTGCCGGTTGAGCCGTAATATTTGTACGGCAGGAATTTTCCGGACATCGAAAGGCGCACCCGGTCGCCCTTGGGATCGGGTTGCCGCTCCATTTGCAGATCGAAGTCGATGGCCGACATGATGCCATCGCCGAATTCTTCCTCGATCAGCACCTTCAGCGCCGGGCCGTTGACCATCACCAGCTCATAGAAGCGGTAGATCAGCGGATCGGTCGGCGGCATCGGCGAGCCGCGGTTCGGCACCTCGTTGAGCAGCGTCTGCTCGCTCTTGCTCAGGCCGAACATTTCCGCAGCCTTGGCGGCTTGCGGCTTGGTCATTTTCATCTGGCCGAGCACCGCGCCGGTGATCAGCACCGGCGACATGCCGCCGATCTCGTCGCAGATATGTTTCCAGGTCCAGCCCTTCTCGCGCTTGATGCCGAGCAGCTTTTCGGTGAGTTCGGCTCGTGTCATGGACGACTCCCTGTGGTTCGACGTGGCATTACCTGCCCGGAAATAGAGCAAATGGCGTGCCAACAGGCGGTCCGTCATTCCGGGGCCGAGCGCAGCGAGGAGCCCGGAATCCATAACCCCGGCGCCGGGACTATGGATTCCGGACTCACGCTTCGCGTGATCCGGAATGACGATTACCGCGGCACGATGCCGTCGCGGCCGACATTGATGCGGCTGATGTTGAAGCTGCCGTCGGGCTGCTTCATCGCCGCCAAGACCGAGAAGGCTACCCCCGGCTTGAGGGCGCTCAGATCGACGACTTCATAGCGCACGATCGGCACGTCCGGCGTCACCATGATCTTCTTCTCGCCGTCCTTGTATTTGACGGTGATCACAGGGCCATCGACGCCGGTGACGGTATTGCCGACAGTACCGTTGGTCATGGTGCTGTTGGGCGCGCCGTCCCAGGGCCTAAAACCTTCGCCGGTGCCGCGCATCTGTTCGGCAAAAATGTGCACTTCGATGGCCTTCTGCGAGCCGTCCGGCTGCGGCATGGCTCCGCTGCCGATGAAGTCGCCGTCCTTGATATCGGCCAGCGACGCCTTCACCACCGCGACGACCAGCATCTTGTCGGCGAGGTTGAGCTTGAGTTCGTCGCCTTTGTCCGACTTCGCGGTCACGCTATTGCCGTCGACCTTCTCGATGACGCCGCGCAAGTGCACGGTTTGCGGCGCCTGCGCCAGCGCCGCCGTCGCCGCGAGCGCGGCGACGAGGGCGAGCGCGGCGCGGATTGCGGTCGTTCTCATGATCGCCTCCGCCGACTACATCGGCGGATCGACGCCGTTGGAGCCGACCGTGATGGCCGGCGCTTCGAGCGTGCCGTCCGGCAGCTTTTTTGCGGCGACGATGAAGATTTTCGCGCCCGGCTTGACATCGGCCATAGCTCCCGGCGCGAACATGACGACCTTGACGTTATCCGGCACGATGAAGGTCTTGTCGCCGTCCTTGTATTTCAACACCAGCTTCTTGCCGTCGGTGATGGCGACCTCGCTGTCGACATTGGCATTGGTCATGGTGCTGCCGGGCACCAGATCCCACGGTCGATGACCTTCGCCGGTGCCGCGTGCGGCTTCCGGGAAGATGTGGATCTCGACCGCCTTCTGGGTGCCGTCCGGCTGCGGCATGGCGGTGATGCCGACGAACAGGCCCTGTTTGACGTCGGCGATCGTCTTGCCGACGACGGTGCGGACTTGTGCGTTGTCGGCGAGCTTGATCTTCATGTCGGCGCCATCGCGCGCCTTCACGTCGAGCATGGAGCCGTCCACGCTTTGGATGGTGCCGCGCACGCGCACCATGTCGGGCGCCTGCGCCAGCGCCGCGGTCGCCGCAAAGGCGAAAGCGGCCGTCAAGATTATCTTTCTCATCTCACGCTCCCTGCAGGTATGTTTCAACGCCATACGCCGACATCGCCGTAGGCGACGTTCGGCGCTTCCAGCGTTCCGTCGTCGAGCTTCTTCGCCGCGGCGACGAAGATTTTCTGGCCGGCCTTGAGATCGCTCGCCGCCGCCTTCTTGTAGGTGACGATGATGGTGGCCGGCGTCACCAGGATCTTCTTGTCGCCGTCCTTGTACTTGACGGTGAGCGTTTGGCCGTCGGTGCTTTTGACCTGCTCGGCCACCGTGGCGTTGGTCATGGTCGAACTGGGCTCGAGGTCCCAGGGCCGAAAACCTTCGGCGACGCCGCGCATCGCCTCGGGGAAGATCAGGATCGCCACCGCCTTCTGGCTGCCGTCAGGCTGCGGCATGGCGGTCACGGCGATATACGAGTTGTCCTTGATATCGGCGAGCGACGCCTTCACCACCTCGTTCACCGGCGCATTATCGGCGAGCTTGATCTTCATCTCGGCGCCGTCGCGCGACTTCGCCGTCAGCATCGGCACGCTGACGTTTTCGAGGGTGGCGCGCACCCGCACCATCTGCGGCGCCTGGGCCGCGGCAAAGGAAGCCGCGAAAAGCAGGGCTACGGCGCTCGCGCCCAAGGTCCGGCGTGTCATCATCGTCATCGTGATCCTCCCAAAGGGTTGCCAGTTCACGCCACAAGCCAAAGACCCTGGCGGCTGGGATTTGAAACCCCGAAGCCGGCTACGTTATTCCTGCGGGCTGGGCGGCGGAAGGCCCGAGATCGGCCTCGGCCAGGGCCCGCAGTTCCGCGGTCACTTCGGGCTTTCGGCCGAACCACAGCTCAAAACCGCGTACCGCCTGATGCAGCAACATGCCGAGCCCGTCGGCAGTGCGCAGGCCTTTGGCTTTTGCCGTTTTGATCAGCGGCGTGACCAGCGGCACATAGACCAGATCGGCGACAATGGCGTGACCGGGCAATCGCCCAATATCGGCCCCGAGTTCCGGTTGCCCGGCCATGCCGAGGATCGTGGTGTTGACGAACAGGGTCGCGTCGCCGAGCAGGTCGTTCAACTGTTCCCACGGTGCGACCTGCAAACGTTCGAGGAAGCGCTGGCGCAAAGCTTCGGCGCGGTGCGGGGTGCGATTGACCACTGTGATGCGCTCGACGCGACGCGTCAGCAGCGCGTAGACCACCGCGTGCGCCGCGCCGCCGGCGCCGACCACGACCGCGCTGTCGAGCCCGCGATCCCATTGCGGCGCGCAGGCATCGAGATTGTTCAGAAAACCTTCGACGTCGGTATTGGTCGCATGCAAAAAACCACCGGCGATCCACAGTGTGTTGGCGGCGCCGACCGCTCGCGCCCGCTCGTCCGGCAGCGAATAGGCCAGCGCCTTCTCCTTGTGCGGCACCGTGACATTGGCGCCGACATAATTGTGCGCCGCCAGCGATTGCACAAAGGCCTCGAATTCGTCCGGCGGCACCGCCTCGCGGCGGTATTCGCCGGCGATGCCGTAGGTCTTCAGCCAATAGTTATGAATGAGCGGCGAGCGTGAATGTTCGACCGGCCAACCGATGATGCAAGCGGCGCGGACGGTCACGCCTCATCCACCACGGTGTTGCGCAAGACGCCGATCTGCGGGCACTCGACCTCGATGGTGTCGCCGGGTTTCAGCCACACCGGCGGATCGACCTTCGGGCCCTTTTTCACCGGCGTGCCGGTGCAGATCACGTCGCCGGCCTTCAAGGTCATGAACGTGGTGGTATAGGCGATGATATCGGCGAACGAGAAGATCATGCTGTCCGTAGTGTCGTCCTGGGTCACTTCGCCGTTCTTGCGCACGGTGAGATGCAGCGGCTTCGAGACGTCGACTTCGGTCTCGATCCACGGCCCGATGCCGCCGGTGGCGTCGAAATTCTTGCCCTGGGTGACGTTGAACTGGCCGTGCCGCGTCCAATCGCGGATGGTGCCTTCGTTGGCCAGCGTGACGCCGGCGATCAGTCCGAGCGCCTTTTCCTTCGGCACGTGCTTGCATTCGCGGCCGATCACGATGGCGATCTCGCCCTCGTAGTCGAGCTGTTCGGAAATTTTCGGCCGGACAAGCTTTTGGCCCGAGCCGACCATCGAATTCGGCGCGCGATAGAACATGCTCGGATATTTCGGATTGTTGGTGACATTATAGTCCGCGCCGCGGTTCGCATAATTGATGCCGATGCAGAGGATTTTTTCCGGCGCTAGGAGCGGCGGCAGCAATTCGACCTCACCGAACGGCACGTCGGGACGCACGCCGGCGGCGGCGGATTTCGCCTCGTTCAGCGCCTGGGCGCGGAACACGTCGACGAGGGTGGCAAAGCGGCTGAGCCGCGAGCGCAAATCGACGATGCCCTCGCCGACGACCGCGCCAAAGCTCGGCCGGCCGCGCATATTGTAACTAGCAAGGCGCATGTCGCTGTCTCCTTTATTGCCGCCGGCAGGCGGCTTTTGTATTTCGCTTTGGGCATGATCTTATCCGAAAACCGGTGCCCACTTTTCGGGATCATGCCTTGGACGATGTGTTAAGAGTCATCGCCCAAACCGTCAACGGCCATAAAGCGGCACGATGCCCGTCCACCAGCCGGTTTTCGACCCGCCGTTCAACGTCGTGCGTTCAAGCCATGTCGAGCTCGGCGTGCGCGACCTTGTGCGCTCGCGCGCCTTTTATGTCGATTGCCTTGGGCTCCTGGTCAGCGACGAGACCGACGATGCGCTCTATCTGCGCGGCGTCGAGGAGCGCAACCATCATTCGATCGTGCTGCGGCGCGGCCGCGAAGCCGACGTGCGCGCGCTCGGCTTCAAGCTCGCCAGCGAAGACGACGTCGACCGTGCCGCGGCCTGGTTCGCCCGCCGCAACCTGCCGACCGCGTTTCCGGACGTGCCGCATCAGGGCCGCACCTTGCGCACCGCCGACATTTTCGGCACGCCGCTCGACCTCTATGCGCAGATGGATCAGGGCCAATCCATGCTGCAAAAATACGCCGCCCATCAGGGCGCGCGCATCCAGCGCATCGATCATCTCAACTGTTTCACGCCCGACGTGCAGGCAAGCTATGATTTTTATTCGGCGCTGGGCTTCCGTCTCACCGAGTATTCCGAGACCGACGGCGCCGATCCAAAGCTGTGGGCGGTGTGGTTGCATCGCAAGGGCAACGTCCACGACCTCGCGTTCACCAACGGCGTCGGGCCGCGGCTGCACCATGTCGGCGTGTGGACCGCGAGCGTGCTCGACATCATCCATATCTGCGATGTGATGGCGACATCCGGCTATTTAGCGAATATGGAACGCGGCCCCGGCCGCCACGGCATTTCCAACGCGTTCTTTCTTTACATTCGCGATCCGGACGGCCATCGCGTCGAGTTGTTCACCTCTGACTATCTCACCGTCGATCCCGACCACGCCCCGATCCGCTGGTCGCTGACCGACCCGCAGCGCCAGACGCTGTGGGGTCACCCGGCGCCGGCCTCCTGGTTCGAGCAAGGCTCGCCGTTCACCGGCGTCGTGCCGCGCGAGCCCACGCTGGCGGCGCAACCGATCGTGGCCCACTGATGAGATCTCTTTTTATCGACTGCAACGATCAACTGGCTTCCGTTTGGAAGGGCGTTGTGCGTGCCGACGATCCGCCGATCGACGTCAATCGCACGCCGTTCGAGCGGGCCGAGCTGCCGCGGCTGCTCAAAGGCTATGACATCTGCATCGACGATCATTCTTACATGCCGACCGAACTGGTCGCGCAATGCGACTCTCTCAAGCACATCGTTTTTCTTGGCACCGGGGCGTCGAGCTACATGAACGTCGCCGAGCTGGAAGCGCGCGGCGTTCGCGTCCACACCATCAAGGGCTATGGCGACACCGCGGTCGCCGAGCACACCATCGCGCTGATGCTGGCGGCGAGCCGCGACATTGCCCGCATGGATCGTCAGGTGCGCGCCGGCACCTGGTTGACCCGCGAAGGCGTCCAACTCAACGGCAAGACGCTCGGCGTCATCGGACTCGGCGGTATTGGCCGCGAGGTGATGCGCATCGGCCGCGGTCTCGGCATGGAGGTGATTGCCTGGAACCGCACGCCGCAGTCCGGCGCGCCGCTCGTTGCGCTCGATGACCTGTTGGCGCGATCAGACGTGATATCTCTGCACCTTGCGCTCAACGACGAGACGCGCGGATTTCTCGGCGCCGCGCAGGTGGCGCGGATGAAGCCGGGCGTGGTGCTGGTCAACACCGCGCGCGGCGCCTTGGTCGACGAAAACGCGCTGATCGAAGGTTTACGCAGCGGCCGCATCCGCCACGCCGGCCTCGACGTGTTCCATGCCGAGCCGCTCAAAGCCGACCATCCGCTTGCCGGCATGGATAATGTCACGCTGTCGGCCCATGCCGGTTTCCGCACGCTGGAGGCCTCGCAGACCCTGCTGCGGCGAGCGATCGACATTGTGCGCGGAATCCTGAAGATGCCGGCGGTGGCGTAAGCGGCCCAGCGATGCTATCAATAGTGTGCGACGCCGCGTTGCCGGACCCTCATGGAACGTTATCTCGACATCAGTTTGCGCGTGAACGGCGAGGACGTGCGCGAGCGCGTCGAGGCGCGCAAGACACTGGTCGATTTCCTGCGCGATGACCTAGGCCTCACGGGCAGCCACATCGGCTGCGAGCAGGGCGTGTGCGGCGCCTGCACGGTGCTCATCGATGGCGCGGTGGTGCGCGGCTGCCTCGTGCTCGCGGTGCAATGCGACGGTGCCGAGGTGGAGACCATCGAAGGTGTGTCCGATTCCGGCGCCATCGCCGACCTGCAGGACGCGTTCCAGCGCCGCAATGCGCTGCAATGCGGCTTCTGCACCCCAGGCATGCTGATCGGCGCAAGCGATCTGCTTGGCCGCGGCGGGGTGCCGAGCCGCGATGCCATCCGTGAACATCTTTCCGGCAACTACTGTCGCTGCACCGGCTATCAGGCTATCGTCGACGCAATCGAATCCGTCGCCCAGACGCGGGCGGGAAAGGCAGGCTGACCATGAACGAACACGCAAACCCGGCAACGCTGTCGGCGCAGGCTGACGAGCTCGAAGAGCGGATGATGCACGCGCTCGGCGAGCGCATCGCCACCAAATCGGTGCTGTTCGGCTTGGCCGACGGCAAGATCGAGATGCAGAGCAGTCCGGCGCTGCGCGCCGCCAACCCCGACAAATACTTTTTGATGGGCGCCGACCCGCGGCTTCCGGCCATGCCGAAAAAGCCGACTCTGATCGACTTCTTCAACAACCGCTTCGCTTCGCTCAATCACCTTTTGCAGAGTGCGACGCACGCGCTCAAGGGCGGCCACAGCGAGAAGGTCATACTCGCCTGCCTGCTGCACGACATCGGCGTTGCCGGCTTCATCCGCTGCGACCACGGCTATTGGGGCGCGCAGATGATCGAGCCCTATGTCGACGAGGAAGTGAGTTGGGCGGTGCGCACCCACCAGGCGCTGCGCTTCTTCCCCGACCGTTCCGTCGGCTACGAATATCCGCAGATGTACATCGACAATTTCGGCGCCGACTATAAGCCGGAGCCTTACATCGTCGCCGAATACGAGCGCGCCAAGAATCACAAATATTACATGACCTCGCGCATGATCTGCGTGAACGACATCTATTCGTTTGATCCCAACGCCAAGGTTGATCTCAACGACTTCGTCGACATCATCGGCCGCAACTTCAAGCAACCCGAGGAGGGCCTGGGCTTCGACAATTCGCCGTCCGCGCATATGTGGCGCACGCTGATGTGGCCGACGCGGTTTTTGTGAGAGCTGAAATTTCCCCTCCCCCTTGTGGGGAGGGGTAGGGGTGGGGGTCGAGAGGTGAAGCGCAAACGTCGACGCTCATCGTTGCCTCCCGACCCCCACCCCGCCCTCCCCACAAGGGGGAGGGAGAAGAAATGAAAATCGCCGACGATCAGCCGTCCGGCCTCACGGCGCTCGACCGGCCGAACTCGTATATCGGCCGCTCGGTGCCGCGGCCTAATCTGGCGCGGCTCACGCAAGGCCGCGGCCAATATGTCAGCGACGTCACGCTGCCGCGCATGGCCCATGTCGCTTTCGTGCGCTCGCCGCATGCGCACGCGCGGATCAAAAGCATCGCAACGGCCGAGGCGAAGCAGGCGCCGGGCATAATCGCTGTCGTCACTGGCGTTGAGCTTGCCAAGGTGATCACGCCGTGGGTCGGCGTGCTCACACATCTCAAGGGCATCAAATCGGCGCCGCAGCACGCCATCGCCGTCGAGCGGGCATGCTGGCAGGGCGAAGCGGTGTGTGCCGTGGTCGCCAAGAGCCGCGCCGAGGCCGAGGATGCCGCCGCGCTGGTCGGCGTCGATTACGAGGTGCTGGCCGCCGTGACGGACGCGGAAACCGCGCTGGATGCGGCGACGCCGGTGATCCATCCCGAGCTCGGCGACAATCTCACCTTCGAGCGGGTTTTGAATGCCGGCGATCCCGACAAGGGTTTTGCCGAAGCCGATGCGATTGTGGAAACGACTTTCGTGTTCGGCCGCCACACCGGTGTCACCAACGAGGCGCGCGCCATCGTCGCCGATTGGAATCCGGGCGAGCAGCGCCTGACCGTGTATCAGGGCACCCAGGCGCCGCACATGATGCAGAACCTGCTTGCCAAGCATCTTGGGCTCGAAGAGCATCAGGTGCGCGTGCTGACCAAAGACGTCGGCGGCTCGTTCGGCATCAAGGTGCACACTTATGCCGACGAGATGGCGGTGGTGGCGCTGTCGAGACTCTTGAAGCGCCCGGTCAAATTCGTCGCCGACCGCTTCGAGAGTTTCGTCACCGACATCCACGCCCGCGACCATCGCGTCAAGGCGCGCATCGGCGTCAAGAAAGATGGCGCCATCACCGCGTTCGAGATCGATGATCTGACCGGCATCGGGCCCTATTCGGTTTACCCCCGCACCAGCGGCATCGAGGCCAACCAGGTGGTCAATCTGGTCGGCGGCCCTTACACCTGCCCGAACTATCGCGCCCGCGCCCGCGTCGTGTTCCAGAACAAGAATGTCATGTGCCAATACCGCGCCGTCGGCCATCCGATCGCGACCGCGGTGACCGAAGGCCTGGTCGAGTTGGCAGCGGTGAAGATCGGCATGGACCCGGCCGAGCTGCGACGGCGCAATCTGTTCCCCGACAATCAATATCCGGCGACCAGCGCCGCCGGCCTGAAATTCGAGGGCCTGTCGCACCATGCTTCGCTCGATAAAATTCTCAAGATGATGGACTACGCCGCGTTGCGCGCCGAGCAGGCGCGCTTACGCGAGCGCGGCATCCAGCGCGGCATCGGCTTTGCCTCCTTCATCGAAGTGACGAATCCATCCGCCGCGTTCTACGGCGTCGGCGGCGCGCGCATCTCGTCGCAGGACGGCGCCACCGTGAAGCTCGATGCCACAGGCGCCATCTTCATCCATTCCGGCGTCACCGAGCAGGGCCAGGGCGCGGAATCGGTGCTGGCGCAATGCGTCGCGAGCTCTTTCGGCGTGCCGATCGAGCGCGTCCGCGTCGTCACCGGCGACACCGACAACACGCCTTACGGCGGCGGCACCTGGGCGTCGCGCGCCGCCGGCATCGGCGGCGAGGCGGCCTGGCAGGCCGGCAAAGCGTTGCGCGGCAACGTGCTCGCCGCCGCGGCGTCCATCCTGCAAGCCGATCCGAAAGCGCTTGATATCCGCGCCGGTGTGGTGGTCGATGCCGACAGCGGGCGCGAGCGCATGGGCCTCGATGAGGTGGCGCGCGTGGTCTATTTCCGCCCCGACACCTTGCCGCCCGGTTTCCAGGCCGAGTTCCTGGTGACGCGCCATTACGTGCCGCGGGCTTGGCCGTTCGCCTTCACCAACGGCGTGCAGGCGTCCTATCTCGAAGTCGACATCCGGACCGGCGCGGTGAAACTGCTCAAGCACTGGTGCGTCGAGGACTGCGGCACCGTGATCAATCCGCAACTGGTCGACGAGCAGATCCGCGGCGGCATCGTGCAGGGCATCGGCGCCGTGCTGTTCGAGCACTGCCTCTACGATGACAGCGGCCAGCTGCTCAACGGCACCATGATGGATTACCTGGTGCCGATGGCCGGCGAGATGCCCGACATGGAGATCGGCCACGTGGTGACGCCGACCTCCGATTCCGAGCTCGGCGCCAAGGGCGCCGGCGAAGCCGGCACCGCCGGCGCGCCGGCCTGCATCATGAATGCCATCAACGACGCACTGCGCCCGCTCGGCGCCACGCCGATCACGCAGATGCCGGTCACGCCGGAACTGGTATTGCGCGCGCTGCGGGGGTAAATCCTCCCCGCATGCCGTCCGTCTCCAAGCCCAAAATCGTCGCCATGATCGTCGGTTCGGCGATCATCATGCAGCAGATCGATTCCACCGTGATCACCACGGCGCTGCCGCAGATGGCGATCTCGCTGCATTCCGACCCGATACGCTTGAGCGTCGCCGTCACCGCCTATCTGCTCAGCCTCGCGGTGTTCGTGCCGGTCAGCGGCTGGGCGGCGGACCGGTTCGGCGGCCGCACTATCTTTCGCGCCGCCATCGCGCTGTTCACGCTGGGCTCGATCCTGTGCGGGCTATCCGGCAACATCGTCGAGTTGACCGCGGCGCGGGTGCTGCAAGGCCTCGGCGGCGCCATGATGGTGCCGGTCGGCCGGCTGGTGCTGTTCCGCAGCGTCGAGAAGGCAGCCCTCATCGGCACCATGGCCTATCTGCAAGTGCCGGCGCAGCTCGGCCCGGTGCTCGGGCCGCCGATCGGCGGCTTCATCACCACCTATTTCTCCTGGCGCTGGATCTTTCTGATCAACGTGCCGCTCGGCATCCTCGGAATTATCCTGGTGACGATCTTCTTCGACAATCCGAAGGAGGAAACCCACCGGCCGTTCGACTGGCTCGGCTTCGTGCTCACCGGCGCCGCGCTGTTCTGCCTGATGTATTCGATCGAAGCGTTCGGCCGCGGCCGCGGTAATGTCACCGAGCTTGCTGTCCTGCTGGTGCTTGGTGTCGTGATCGGCACGCTGGCGCTGCGCCATCTGTGGCACTCGCCCCATCCCTTGCTCGACCTGTCGGTATTTCGCATCGCCACGTTTCAAACCAGCATCACCGGCGGCTCGCTGTTCCGCGCCGGCGCGGGCACGCTGGTTTTCCTGTTGCCGCTGTTGCTGCAGGTGGTATTCGGCCTGTCGGCCTTCGCCTCCGGCACGATTACTTTCGCTACCGCGCTCGGCTCGATCTCGATGAAGCTGACGGCGCGGCCGATTCTGCGGCGGTTCGGCTTCCGCATGGTGATCATCGTCAATAGCGTGATCAGCGCCGCGACCATCGCCATGTGCACATTGTTCACCGCGGCGACGCCGATTCCGGTGATCTTCGCGCTATTGCTGATCGCCGGCTTCTTCCAGTCGCTGCAGTTCACCGCGACCCAGGCCATGACTTACGCCGACATCGAGCAGCCGCAGATGAGCTCGGCGACCAGCATCGCCAGCATGTCGCAGCAATTGAGCCGCGGTTTTGGCATCTCGTTCGTCGCGGCGTTGCTGAACCTCTCGCTCGCCTGGCGCGGCGGCGAACACCTCGGCCTGCCCGATTTCACCGTGGCCTTTGCCGGCGCGGCGCTGCTGGCGCTGCTCAATCTGCCGTTCGGCTGGGTGCTCCACCCAGCCGCCGCCGCCGAAGTCAGCGGGCATAAGCCGAACATTGCCGTCTAGGCGAACTGTGCCGCGCGGTTTGGAAAAAGCTTCAGCGCATTGTCGCGCGCGATCATCGCGATGGTCTGCGGATTGAGAAAATCCGGCGCGGTGAAATCGGCGACTTCCTCCGTGACCACGCGATCGTTGCAAAACGGCCAGTCGCTGCCGAACACGATGCGTTCCGTTGCCGCGACGTGCGACAGCGCGCCCATCGGCGCCGCGCCGGACGCCAGCGCGTTATCGTACCAGAACGTTTTTAACCCGGCGAAAATCTCCTCGCGGGTTCTTTGCTTGAGCCGCTTATCGATCATCGGTGCCACCGACAGCCGCCAGGCGAGGTAGGGCAGGGTGCCGCCGGCATGAGAGAGAATGAAGCGAATGTTCGGAAAGCGATCGAGCGCGCCGGAGAACAACAGATTGACTGCCGCGCGCGTCGTATCGAACGGGTATTCGACCATAAAACCCGGCCACGGCAGGTCGAGCGACTTGCTCGACGGATGCAGGCTCGGATGGACGTGAACCACGGTGTGGCGGCTGTGGAGATAGTGCAGCAGCGGGTCGAACGCGGCGTCGCCGAGGAATTTTTGGCCATAGCTCGCGAACAGCGAAATGCCCTCGAAACGCAGCGTTTCGAGGCAATATCGAGACTCCACAATCGCCGCATCGATGTCGTGCATCGGCACGAGGCCGAAGCAGCCGAAGCGCTTCGGGTGCTGCGCGATCAGCTCGGCGGAGTATTCGTTGCAGCGGCGGGCGAAGGGCGCAGCCTTATCCGGCGGCAAGAAGCCGACGCCCGGTTGCCCGAGCGACAGCACGGCAAGCGCAATCCAGTGCTTGTCCATGAGCTCGAGCGCCAGCTCAGGCGTCCAATCCGGATAGCGGCCGATCGCCGGCCCGGTGCCGGCCTCGTACACCGCCTCGCGATAGAATTGCGGAATGAGGTGGAAGTGCACGTCGATCATGCCCGCTGCGCCACCTGCCATGATGTTCAACCTCCAAAGATTATCCACAATAGCGCATGCTGCCCGATGATGTGATGCGAAGTAGAAACGGCGCCGCACGCATTGCGCGCTCCCTCTCCCCGGAGGGGAGAGGGTCGGGGTGAGGGGGCTCGGACGCTGAAACTTATCTCTTACGTCCGAACCCCCTCATCCTGTCCTTCTCCCCTCCGGGGAGAAGGAACGCGGCTCGCACGCCGTGAATTCGACTTTTCTGACTTCAGGCGATAGGTGAATATCTCGCTTCGGAGGAAAGTGAAGTGAACGACTGGAAATCGCAGCAAGTCCTCATCGTCGGCGGCGGCATCGGCGGTCTTGCGGCGGCGCTGGCGCTCGCACGCAAGGGTATTGCCTCCCAGGTCATCGAGCAGGCGGCGGAGTTCAAGGAAATCGGCGCCGGCATCCAGCTCGGACCCAACGTATTCTGGATGTTCGAAGCGCTCGGCCTGATCGAGCCGATCAGCGCGCTCGCGGTGTTTCCCAACAACCTCATCATGATGGATTCGGTCACCGGGCAGGAGGTCACCCGCATTCCGCTGGGCGACGCTTTCCGCAAGAAATTCCATCACCCCTACGCGCTCATCCATCGCGCCGATTTGCACAAGGTGCTGCTCGATGCCTGCCGGACATCCGACCTGATCCGGCTTGACGCCTCGCAGAAGGTCATTGGGGTCGATGAGACAGCCGACGGCATCGCGGTGCGCACCGAGAGCGGTAAGGAGTATCGCGGCTCAGCCCTGATCGGCGCCGACGGCCTGTGGTCGACCATCCGCCAGATCGTGGTCGGCGATGGTCCACCAAAACCCGCCGGCCACATCACCTATCGTGCCGTGTTGCCGACCTCGGAAATGCCCGAGCAATATCGCTGGCGCGACATGGTGCTATGGGCCGGCGAGAAGGTGCATCTCGTGCACTATCCGTTGCGCACCGGCGAATTGTTCAATCTGGTCGCGGTGTTCCATTCCAACCGCTACGAGGAGGGATGGGACAGTTACGGCGATCCGGCCGAGTTGCACGAGCGTTTTGCCAAAACCTGCGAGCCGGTTCGCACGCTGCTCAACAAGATCGAGAGCTGGCGCATGTGGGTGTTGTGCGACCGGCCGCCGATCAAGGACTGGAGCCGCGGCCGCATCACGCTCGTCGGCGACGCCGCCCATCCGATGCTGCAATATCTGGCGCAAGGCGCCGGCATGTCGATCGAGGACGCGGTGTGCCTCGCCGACAAAGTGGTCGCGATGAAAGGCGACTATCCGGCGGCGTTCCGCGCCTATCAGCAGGCACGATATCTGCGCACCGGCCGCGTGCAGATCATGGCGCGTGTCTATGGCGAGTTCTATCACGCCGCCGGCGTCGCCAAGGAACTGCGCAATATGATGCTCGGCTCACGTACACCCGATGACACCATGGCCGGCATGGAATGGCTTTACGGCAAGCAGCCTGAGCTTACCGGCAGCGCGGCAATGGCGGCGGCGATGGCGTCGTGAGCATGCGGTTTTTTTCTTTCGCCGCCGTCATTGCCACCTACGCTTCGCTCGCGATGTTCGGCTCGCATCCGGCGCGCGCCGAGGACAATTTCTATTCCGGCAAAACCATTCAAATGCTGATCGGTTTTTCCTCGGGCGGCGGTTACGATCTCTATGGCCGCACGCTGGCGCGCTATCTAGGCCGCCATATTCCCGGCAATCCCGAAATCGTGCCGCAGAACATGCCGGGCGCGGGCTCGCTCAAGCTGGTCAATTATCTCTACAACGTCGCGCCGAAGGACGGCACGGCGGTCGGGATTTTCGCGCCGGGCATCATCGCCGAGCCGCTGCTCGGCCACGGCGACGGCGCGCAGTTCGACGCCACCAAATTCGGCTGGCTCGGCAGCGTGTCGCAAGAGGTCAGCGTCTGCGCCTTCATGGCCTCGACCGGCATCATGACGCTTTCGGATATGCAAACGAAACCAACCGTCATCGGCGCTTCCGGCGGCGGCGCCGAGAGCGACGTATTCGCAACCGTCATGCGCAACATGTTCCACATGCCGATCCGCATCGTCACCGGCTATCCCGGCGGCACCGAGATCACGCTGGCGATGCAGCGCCACGAAGTGGACGGCCGTTGCGGCTGGTCGTGGACCAGCCTCCTCAGCCGCAACAAGGCGATGCTGACGGGCAATGAGATCAACGTCGCGCTGCAAATCGCGCTGAACAAGGACGACGATCCCTATCTGCTTCGCGTGCCGCTGATCATGGATTTGACAACCGACCCGGCGCAGCGCGCGGCGCTCAAGCTCATCGTATCGCGGCAGAGCATCGCGCGGCCGTTCGCGACGCCGCCCGGCGTGCCGGCGGAGCGGCTCACCATGCTGCGCGACGCTTTCGACGCCACCATGAAGGACCCGGATTTCCTCGCCGAGGCGCGCACCGTCGATCTCGACGTGCGGCCGGTGACCGGCGCCGCGGTCGAGGCGCTGATCAAAGAAGTCTACGCATCGCCGCCCGCGGCGATCAAGCTCGCGACAGAGGCGATGCAGGCGAAGCCTTGAATCTTCATCTCTCCCCGCGCGCGGGGAGAGGGACCCGCGAGCGCCGCGCGCGGAGAATCAATCCCTTGCCCGGTGGAAATCCGGCGTCGGCGGCGGGCCCCAGACATTGGTCTTGCCGCCCTGCCAGGTTTTCGGCCGTTGCGGCGTGTCCTGGTGCCAGGGCCGCGGCTCGAAGTAGCCGAGGTTCTCGTCCACCATCTTGTCGAGCTCGCAGAAGAATTCGATCACCTGATCGTCCGGGTTGCGGTGATAGGTGGCGATGTTGTGCCCGGGCCCGTGGCGCAGCGGTCCCCAGATGATCGGGATCTTGCGCTGGCCGAACAGGTCGCAGGAATTCTGCAGGTGGATGAAATCCTTCAGCTCGAAAGCCATGTGGTGCATTTTGATGTTATGGCCGCGGATGAAATTCACCGTGTGGTGATCGGTGTTGCAGCGCATGAAGACGAAGAAATCGTCGATCCAGTCGGACACCCGAAAGCCCAGCACCTTCTCGTAGAATTCGGCGGTTTTCTGCGGATCGTCCACCACCCAGGCGATGTGGCCGAGCTTGAGCGGGCCGACGCCGTAGTGTTGCAGGTGCTTGCCGAGATAGTTCCATTCCTTGAACAGCGCGATGGTAGTACCCTTGTTGTCCTTGAAGGTGAGCACCGGCCCGATGCCGGGCGTCGAATCGTTGCGCAACTCGCTGCTGATGCCCTCTTTCTCGAGCTCGCGCGCCATCGCCCCGAAGTCGGAATCTGGTGCCACTTCGAACGACAGCGTGGAACAGCGTTCGACGTCGCCCTTTTTGAGCTCGATGGCCAAGAGCCCGATCTGGGTGGTCAGAAAGGCGCGGTCCTTCTCGCGCTCGGCCAGAACCAGGCCCATCACGTTGGTGTAGTAGTCGATCATCTTCTGCAGGTCGGGCGTCTCGAATGTGGCGTGTCCGATGCGTCGGGGCTTGATCATCTTTCTCTCCAACCTGCCGCGCGTTTCCCTAAACTCTCGTGGCGGCAATCAATCACCACGGCGGCGCGAACTCAAGACCGTGGTCCGGGCGGATATGCAGGGCGGTCTTGCCAATTGCCCGGGATCGCTGTTTTGTCGCCGGCAACGTTTTGCGCATCAGGGAGTGAACGCACATGGCAGGCGCCAAATCGGCTGGCTACAAGCTCGCCACTTACAAATCGAGCGAAGGCCGGCGGGCGGGGATCGTCGTCGGCAACGAGGTGTTCGACGCCGCCAAGCTCACCGGCAAGGCGGGCTATGCCACGGTGATGGGCATTCTCGCCGATTGGAAAGTCGCCGAGCCGGCGCTGAAGAAGGCCGCCGCCGGCGCCGCCAAAAGCCGGGCCAAGCGCCAGCCGCTGTCGAAGACCAAGTTGCTCGCGCCGCTGCGCTTTCCCTCGGCGATCTACTGCGCCGGCGCCAATTACGGCGACCATGCCGCGGAAATGGCGGCCAAGGAGGGCAATCCGCCGCCGCCCGATCCTCATACCCTCGGCCATAAGGCTTGGCACTTTCTCAAGGCGACCGGCGCCATCACCGATCCGGGCGCGACGGTGAAGATTTCCAACTACGCCAAGAACATGGACTGGGAGATCGAGCTGGCCGCCGTCATCGGCAAGACGGGAAAGGACATCCCGCAGGCCAAGGCGCTGTCCTATGTCGCCGGCTACACCATCGCCAATGACCTCTCGGCGCGCGATCGCGGCCGCCGGGCCGGTGTCCCCGACGCTTCGCCGTTCAAGTGGGACTGGACCAAGCACAAGACTTTTGAGGGCTCCTGCCCGTTGGGGCCGTGGATCGTGCCCGCAAGCGACATCGGCGACCCGCAAAAGCTCGGCCTGAAGCTGTGGGTCAACGGCGTGCTCAAGCAGGATTCCAATACAAGCGACATGATCTTCAACCTGGCCGAGCAGATTGAGCAATTATCGGCCGGCATGACGCTTTATCCGGGCGACCTGATCCTCACCGGGACGCCTGCGGGCGTCGGCGCCGGCCGCGGCGAGTTCCTCAAGGCCGGCGATGTGGTGAAACTCTGGGTCGAGAAGATCGGGGAGATCGAGAACCGGATGGCGTAGGGGCGGGGCCGACGCCCATTAACGGCATGGCAGGGCACCGGCTTATGCCCGTCGCGCGCCGCTCTGGTCTGTGTTAATAGCATGGGTCCGGACGGGCGCCTGAGTCCGATCCCAACCATTTGAGTTACAAGCCGCCCACGAAGGGGCGGATCGTCAGGGTGAAACGTAGAGGTGAAGGGCAGATGGCGGAAAAATTCGTCGCAAAGCTTGCGGAATTCAAGGATGGCGACCGGCGCATCGTTTTCGTCGGCGACAACGAGATTGGCGTGTTCTGCCATGAGGGCGAGTTCTACGCCTACAGCAATTTCTGCCTGCACCAAGGCGGGCCGGCCTGCGAGGGTCTGACCATCGCCAAGGTCGAGGAGCGGCTGCGCCCCGACAAGACCTCGATGGGTCTGTTCTTCTCCGAAGACGAGATGCACTTCGTCTGCCCGTGGCACGGCATGGAATACGATATGAAGACCGGCGAGTGCGTCAGCGATCGCAAGATGAAGCTGAAGAAGTACAAGACCGTACAAAAAGGCGAGGATCTTTATGTCGTCGCCTAAGCGCGCGGCAAAGATCGTGGCGAAGGCCATTGTCGCGAAAAACGCGGCAAGATCCGCGACGAAATCCGTGGCCAAATTGGGCCCGGTCGTGGCGCGGCCGCCGTTGAAGCGGAGCGAGGTCGCGGACAACGGCGCTTCCGCAGACGCCAAGAAACTCGCCGCCGTGCTCGAGCGCGGCATTGTCGACGGTAAGCTCGACGTGGTGACCGCCGAAGCGCTGCAGAAGCTGATCGCCGCGGCCTGCCGGGTCTACACCGCGCGCGTCGAAGCCGGCGAGCAGTTCACGCC
>JBEKKM010000096.1:0-19136 GCA_050010715.1 Xanthobacteraceae bacterium
GCGAATTCATTTTTGTTCGCCGTGACCAAGATCGCACCGCGCCGGCGCGCTTGCGCGGCGATCAACACGTCGTAAGGACCAATCGGTGTACCGACCCGTGCCAATGCGGCGCGGATATCTCCGCTTTCACGCGCATCTTCGGCGTCGAAATTCAGGACCTTGATCGGTCCGGCAAGGAAATCCGTGATTCTTGCGGTGTTATGCGAGCGGTGTTCGCCCTTGGCGACGCCGTACCAGAGTTCGAACAGAACAATCGAAGAAATTGCGACCGGGACATCGCCAACGAGTGCCCGGTTAAGGCGCGCCCTAAGCAGTGATTGCGGCTGATTGAGCGCGACAATGACGACGTTAGTGTCGAGGCAAATCATTCGTCATCGAAATATTTTCGATCGTCGACCGGCATTGGCGGCTGTTCGGGACGTCCCTCGGGCAAGAAGTCGCCGCCATATTTATCGAGTTTTTCCCACCACGCCGCGAAGTCAAAACCTTCCGCCAACGGCTCCAACAGCACGCCGCGGCCGAACCGGCGAACGCGTACCTCCTTGCCGGGAAGGCGGAATTCCTTCGGCAAGCGCACCGCTTGGCTGCGGCCGTGCTTGAAGATTTTGGCGGTGCCGGTTTCGGCCATTGGCGAGCCTTGATGATAGATACCAATGGTATATATCATTGCTAAATGCTTGACGCAATCTTTGCCAGGCTCATCCGCTGTCCATCGGCGAGGAGAGGCTTGACGGCGCACCGCCCCAACGCCTTATCTCAAGCGTGACCAACGTCATCGAATTGTAACGAAGCATGGCGATCATAGCCCTCGAGGAGCACCAAACCGCCATGGCCGACCGTGGCCAAGCCACTGTCGTCGCTTTAGAATCCGGCTCCTCGCGGCGGCCGGAGGAACACGAGCGGGTGTCCGAGCTGGCGTCGAGCCCGGACCGCTTCATCAACCGCGAGCTGTCCTGGCTGAACTTCAACCGCCGGGTGTTGGAGGAATCCGCCAATCGCGGCCATCCGCTGTTGGAACGGTTAAAATTCCTCTCGATCTCCGCCGCCAACCTCGACGAATTCTTCATGGTGCGCGTTGCCGGTCTCGGCGCCGCGTTGCGCGCCGGCATCGTCGAGAAGAGCCCCGAGGGCTTGACCCCCGCCGAGCAGCTCGCCCGCATTGGCGAAGCCGTGTTGCTGCTGGTCCAGGATCAGCAGGCACAGTGGCGCGAGTTGCGCACGGCGCTGGCCCAGGCCGGCATCGTGCTGGTCGACGGCGCCGATGTCACTAAGGCCGAGAAGGCCTGGCTCGAAGACTACTTTCTCGCCCATGTCTTTCCGCTGTTGACGCCGCTTGCGGTGGATCCCGCGCACCCGTTCCCGTTCATTCCCAATCTCGGATTTTCCATCGCCTTGCAGCTTGCTCGCGCCAAGGACGGCAAGGCGATGAACGCGCTGATCCGCATGCCCAACCGCATCGAGCGCTTCGCGCGGCTGCCGCAAGCCGGCGAGGGCGGCCAGGTGCGGCTGATCTCGCTCGAAGCGGTCACCAGCCTTTTCATCGGTAAGCTCTTCCCCGGCTATGCCGTGAAGGGCGTGGGTGCATTCCGCGTCATCCGCGATTCCGAAGTGGAAATCCTCGAAGAGGCCGAAGACCTGGTGCGGCTGTTCGAGACCGCGCTCAAGCGCCGCCGCCGCGGCATCGTCATTCGCCTCGACATCGAGGCGATGATGCCGCCGGAATTGCGGCGCTTCGTGCAGCGCACGCTTGGCGCCACCGACGAGAGCGTGTTCAAGGTCGATGGCGTGCTGGCGCTCGACGAGATGGCGCAACTCGCCAAGCTCGACCGGCCCGACCTGGAATTCGTTCCCTATGCGCCGCGCTATCCGGAGCGGGTGCGCGATCACGGCGGCGATTGCTTTGCCGCGATCCGGCAGAAGGACTTCATCATCCATCATCCTTATGAATCGTTCGACGTGGTGGTGAATTTCCTGCAGCAGGCGGCGCGCGATCCGGATGTCGTCGCCATCAAGCAGACGCTCTACCGCACCTCGGCCGATTCCCCGATCATCAGGGAGCTCGCCGAAGCCGCCGAAGCCGGCAAGTCGGTCACCGCCGTGGTCGAGCTCAAGGCACGCTTCGACGAGGAGGCCAATATCCGCTGGGCGCGCGACCTCGAGCGTGCCGGCGTGCAGGTCGTCTATGGCTTCATCGAGCTGAAAACCCACGCCAAGCTTTCGCTCGTCATCCGCCGCGAGGGCACCGAACTTGCCTCCTACGTCCATGTCGGCACCGGCAACTATCATCCGGTGACGGCGCGCATCTATACCGACCTGTCGTTCTTCACCTCCGACCCGCTGATCGCGCACGACGTGGCGCAAATCTTCAACTACATCACCGGCTATGCCGAGCCCGCCGAACTCAAGCGCATGGCGGTGTCGCCGTTGACGCTGCGCAAGTGCATCCACAGTCACATCGAGGAAGAGACAGCGAATGCCAAGGCCGGGCGGCCTTCGGGCATTTGGATGAAAATGAATTCGCTGGTCGATCCCGATATCATCGACGCGCTCTATAGCGCATCCGGCGCCGGCGTGCCGATCGAGCTCGTGGTCCGCGGCATTTGCTGCCTGCGGCCGGGCGTGCCGGGGCTGTCCGACAATATCCGCGTCAAATCCATCGTCGGCCGCTTCCTCGAACACGGCCGCATTTATTGTTTCGGCTCCGGTCACGCGCTGCCGCATGCGAAGGCGGCGGTGTACATTTCGTCCGCCGACATGATGCCGCGCAATCTCGACCGCCGCGTCGAGGCGCTGTGCCCGATCCTCAATCCCACCGTGCACGAGCAGGTGCTCGATCAGATCATGGTGGCTAATCTGAAGGACAATGAGCAGAGCTGGCAATTGCTCTCCGACGGCACGTCGCGCCGCATCAAACCCGCACCCGGCGAGGAAGGCTTCAACATTCACACCTACTTCATGACCAATCCGAGCCTGTCGGGGCGCGGCAAATCACAGAAAGAATCCATTCCCCGATTGCGGCATCGGCCGGAGCGGGTGTGAATAGCGCGCGAATCATGCTTACGGTGGGCGTGGCATTGAAAGCCGCACCGGGACTTTAGCAAATTCGCAAATTCGGCCACAACACGATCGGCCGTGAGCGGTTTCAAGTCCGCCAACGGCAAAGCGACGCTAATTATTGCCAATGAAACGCGCCATACTCGACGCCCAAGGACGTCTCGATCACGGCCCGCCGGCCGCTGTCATCGACATCGGCTCGAATTCCGTGCGGCTTGTGGTTTACGAAGGGCTCACCCGCAGCCCGACGGAACTTTTCAACGAAAAGGCGCTGTGCGGCCTGGGTCGCGAGGTGCAGTCCACCGGCCTTTTGGCCGCGGACGCGGTCGAGCATGCGCTGTCGACGCTCAAGCGCTACCGCGCGTTGTGCGAGCGGATGGGGGTGAGAGAAACGCTCGCCATCGCCACGGCGGCGTGCCGCGACGCCAAGAACGGCAGTGCCTTCATTCGCTCCGCCGAGCGCACGTTGAAAACCGGGATCGACATTCTCTCCGGCGCGCGCGAGGCCGAGCTCACCGCGCTCGGCGTCATCTCCGGCGTGCATCGCGCCGACGGCATCGTCGGCGATCTTGGCGGCGGGTCGCTGGAACTGGTCGATGTCCGCGGCACGCGCGCGCGGAACGGACTGACTCGCCCGCTCGGCGGTTTGGCGCTCGCCGACATATCGTCGAAGTCGCTGAAAAAGGCGGAAAAATTCGTCAAGAAAACGCTCGGCGGCCTGGCCATGCTCAAGGCCAGCGAGAACCGCACCTTCTATGCCGTCGGCGGCACCTGGCGCTCGCTGGCGCGGCTGCACATGTGGCAGACCGGCTATCCGCTGCACGTGATGCACGGCTACGCGATCCCCGCCGAGGAAGCGCTTGAATTCGCCAAACTCGTTCACCGGGTCGACGTCGATACCCTGTCGAACATCGAAGTGGTGAACAATGCGCGGCGGCCGCTGTTGCCTTACGCGGCGCTCGTGCTCGAATACATCCTGCGCGTCGGCAGGCCGCGACAGGTGGTGTTCTCGGCGCTTGGCGTGCGCGAGGGACTGCTCTATTCGATGCTCAAGCGCAAGGATCAGGAGAAGGACGCGCTGATCGAAGCGGCGCGCCATCTCAACCAGTTGCGCTCGCGCTCGCCGCGCCACGGCGAGGAGCTGATCGCATGGACCGACCGTTTCATGGTGTCCTCGGGGCTCGATGAGACCAGCGAGGAACGCCGGCTGCGCCATGCGGCGTGCCTGCTCGGCGACATTGGCTGGCGCGCGCATCCCGATTATCGCGGCGAGCAATCGCTCAATATCATCGCCCATGGCGGTTTCAGCGGCATCGATCATCCCGGCCGCGCCTATCTGGCGCTCGCGGTGTTCTTTCGCCACGTCGGCCTGGTGATGGACGATGAGCTGTCGCCGCGGCTGCGCGAGCTGGTCTCCACCCGTATGCTCGACCGCGCCCGTGTCCTCGGCGCCGCGCTGCGGCTCGCCTATGTGGTGTCCGCGGCAATGCCCAACGTGCTCACCAAGACCAAGCTCGCCGTCGAACGGCACCGGCTCGCTTTGCACCTGCCGAACTCCTACGCGTCGCTGGCCGGCGAGCGCGTCTTGAACCGGCTGCGCTCGCTGGCGCGCCTGATCGGTCGTGAACCGGTCTTGCTGATGGGCTAATATCCCGCCTGGCGCAGCGCGCGCCGACAGGGAGAGCACCATGCCGACGCCGGGCCTCATCGTCGCCCCACTCACGCCGTTCACCGCCGATCTGACCGTCGACGAGGCGGCGCTACGGCGGCAGATCGATTATGTGATCGACGATTGTCGCGCCACCATGGTGGTCGCCGCCGGTGTCGAGACCCAGGAATACACCTATCTCGAATTCGAACAGCGCAAGGCGCTGATCCACCGTACCATTGAATTCGTGGGCGGCCGCGTGCCGGTCATGGTCGGCATCTCGCACCCGTCGTTTCGGATCGCGATCGACCTCGCCCATGACGCCGAACGGCACGGCGCGGCGGCGGTTCAACTGCTGGCGCCGTTACGGCCATTTGCCGGCCCGCCGACGCAGGCCGATCTCATCGCCTATTTCGAGGCCATAGGCCGCGAGAGCCGGCTGCCGATCACGCTCTATCTCAATCCCGGCCCCGGCGCCGATGTATCCATCGCCGACACCATTGCGCTGGCGAAACTGCCGAACGTGCAGCTGATCAAGGAAAGCTCGCGCGACCTCGCCCGCGTATCGCGCCTGATCGTGGAGATCGACCGCGCCGGCCATGCCCGCTATTTCACGACCATGCAGATGCTGCTCGCCACGCTGCAGCTCGGCGGTTCCGGCGCGACCATGCCGCCGCCCGGCTGCGAAATCGCCCGCCACGTCATCGATGCCTTCGTCGCCAAGGACTACGAGCGGGCGGCGGAGATCCAGCTGCAGTTCGCCCTGTTTCCGTCGAAATGGATGCACCGCGGGCTGGCGCCGGCGATGAAGGCGGCGTTGAATTTGATCGGCATTCCCGTCGGCGAACCTTATCCTCCGTATTCGGGGCTGACGCGCGAGGAGATGGCGGCGCTCGCGGCGACGCTGCGGACCACCGTGCTTGCGCCACGGTTCAAGGTCACCGCGGCCGCCTAGACCATGATCCGATTCAATTGAATCGGATCATGGTCCAGGTTCTTTGGTTTGAGCATGATCTTTTCCGAAAACCGGTATCCACTTTTCGGGATCATGCTCTAAGGCTTCCGTCCGGTCAGCCCGATCACCGCGGACATGCCGCCGTGGGCAGCGCCTTCGTGCATCTCTAGCTCTTCTTCGACGAATTTGAGGTCGCGAAAGTCGCCGAAGGCCTGTTCCAGCATGGCGCGCGTGTAGAGGCGCTCGATTTCATTCGGCCCGCCGGTACCGTATTCGAGCTGCTTCGGTGTATAGCCCTGCAGAATCAACAGCCCGTAGGGTTTGAGCGCCTTGCGCATGCCGGCCCATTTGCGCGGGCGTTCTGCTGGCGTACTGAATTGAGTGAAGATTTCCACCACGACGTCGAACGCATCCGGCGGATAGTCCCAGGCGTGCACGTCGGTATGCACCAATTTGATGGTCACGCCGCGTTCTTTCGCCAAAGCCAGGGCCTTGGCCTGCGCGGCTTCGGAGAAGTCGATCGACACCACGTCGAGGCCCTGTTCGGCGAGCCAGACCCCGTTGCGTGCTTCGCCGTCGGCCACGGCCAGCGCTTTGCCCGACTTCGGCAGTAACGGTTTGCACGCGGCCAGAAAATAATTTGGTGCCTTGCCGAACAAATAATCGGGCGTGCTGTAGCGGCCCTGCCAACGCGCGTGTTCGCTCACGGATTGTCCTTCAGCTGCCGCGCTCGACTGCCGCGACGCGGCCCTTCTCGATAGCGAGCGCCAGCTGGCCGCGCTTGAGCGCCAGGGCTTTCTCGCCGAACAGCTCGCGCCGCCAGCCCTTCAGTGCCGGAACGTCGGCAGCGTCGTCGGAGGCGATGCGCTCGAGATCGTCGACCGTGGCGATCACCTTGGCGGCGACGTGGTGACGCTCCGAGATCATGCGCAGCAGCACCTTGAGGAGCTCGATCGCCGCCGATGCGTTGGCCGCGGGCTGCGTGCGCACATGGTGCGGCAAAGTTTTCGGATCGCATTGGAGCCCGCGCTCGACCGCGGCGACGATGGCCTCGCCCCAGCGCGAGCGCTCGAACCCCTTGGGCAGCGAACGCAGGTGCTTGAGCTTCTCGATAGTGGTCGGCGCCTGCACGGCAATGTCGGCGATCACGTCGTCCTTGAGCACGCGCGAGCGCGGCACGTCGCGGGACTGCGCCTCGCGCTCGCGCCAGGCCGCGACCTCGATCAGGACCGCGAGCTCCTTGGGCTTGCGCACGCGGGTCTTGAGCCGCTGCCACGCGCTCTGCGGATCCATGCGATAGGTCTCGGGCGAGGTCAGCACCTGCATCTCGTCCTCGACCCAGTCGGCGCGGCCGCGGCGGCCGAGATCTTCGACCAGCGCGTGATAGACGTCGCGCAGATGGGTGACGTCGGAAATGGCGTAAGTGAGCTGTGCCTCGGACAATGGCCGGCGCGTCCAGTCGGTGAAACGGTTCGATTTGTCGAGGGTGTCGCCGGTGATGCGCTGCACCAGTTGGTCATAAGAGATGGAATCGCCATAACCGAGCACCATGGCGGCGACCTGGGTATCGAAGATCGGATGCGGAATGAGCTTTGCGCCGTGCCAGATGATTTCGATGTCCTGCCTCGCGGCGTGAAACACTTTCATCACCTTTTCGTCGGCCATCAGCGCGTAGAACGGCGCCAGATCGATGCCGGGCGCGAGCGCGTCGACGACGACGGCCTCGTCGGGCGAGGCCATCTGTGCCACGCACAATAGCGGATAGTAGGTGGTCTCGCGCAGGAACTCTGTGTCGATGGTCACGAAGGGATGCGCGGCCATCCGCTTGCACGCGGCGGCCAGCTCCGACGTCGTGGTGATCGGGTGCGTGGAATAGGAGACTGCGGCGGCACTCGACATCGGCATAAGCGTAGTCTCGTTCAGATATGAGGTGTGTGGCAAGGCCGGCATTGCGGTTCAAGCGGGCCTTTGCAGTGCATTTATGCCCCGCGGACCTTGGGCATGTGGATGAACTCCCAGGGGCTTGGAAAGGCTCCCACGGGTACTTCGATCAGCGTCGGCCCGTCGCGGTGCGCAAAGGCGTGGCGTAACGCCCGACGCAACTCGTCCGGGCCCTTTACGCGAACCGCCTCGGCGCCAAAACTCTTGCCGAAGGCGACGAAATCCGGATTGGCCAGATCACTGCCGATCAGGCGATTGCCGAAACGCTCCTGCTGGATGCGCCGGACGTTGCCAAAAGCACCATCGTTGAACACGATGGTGACGAGCGGGATGCGATGCCGTATCGCGGTCGCCATCTCGGTCGCGGTGAACAGAAAGCCGCCATCGCCGGAGATGGCGACCACCGGCACATCGGGCCGGGCGTGCTGGGCGCCGAGCGCAGTGGCAAAGCCCAGGCCGAGCGGATCCTGAAAGCCGGGCGAGAGATAAGTGCGCGGCTTGTAAACTGGATAGGCGACGCGCGCAGCGAAGACAATCTGTGTGATGTCCTCGACGAGGATGCCGTCCTCGGGTAGTTCGGCGCGGATGGCATCGAGGAATGCGATCTGCGGCGCGATTTTTTCGAAGCGCTTGCGCCACGCCGCCTGACGTTCCTCCATCTCGCCTTTGCGCGAGGCGCGCTTGGCATTGTGCTTCGGCAATTCGGCAAGCAGGCTCGCCAGGATCGGTGCGGCATCGCCGGTGAGCGCCACCGTGGGCTTATGCAGGCGGTTGTGCTCTTTCGCATCGGCATCGACGCGCACGATCTTGATCTTCGGATTGACGCCCCATTGCCGGAATTGAATGAGGAGCCGCGTGCCGACCGCCAGCACCACATCGGCGTCGGCCCACAGATCGCGGCCGAGCGGTAGCGTGACGCTGAACGGGTTGCGGCCGTCGAGCACGCCGCGGCCGCGGCGAAAGGCGAGCACCGGCGCCTGCAGCATGGCGGACAGCGCTGTGACTTCCACGGAAGCACCTTGCGCGCCGCCGCCGCAGATGATCAGTGGCCGCTTCGCCGCGCCGAGGAGTTTTGCTGCCTTGCGGATCGCGCCGGCGTCGATTTTGGTTTCCGGAACAGGCAAAGGTGCCGCGAGCGCCACCGGACCGGATTTGCCCCACACGTCGATGGCGCATTCGAGCACCGCCGGTCCCGGCCGGCCGGTTTGCATCGCCCGCATGGCGAGCGCCGTGGCCCGCGACGCCTGTTCCGGCTTGCGGATCAGCGCCGAGTGGTCGACTAGGCGCTTGATGATGCCGGCCTGGTCACGGATTTCATGAAGATGGCCGAGATCGCGGCCGATATCGGCGTCGGGAATTTGCCCGATCAGGCCGAGCACCGGAGCATTGGTGGCAAACGCGGTGAGCAGCGCCGCCCCGGCATTGAGCAGCCCCGGGCCCGGCACCACGGCGAAGGCCTGCGGCTTGCCGGTCGCCATCGCCGCGCCCAGCGCCATATAGGCCGCGCCTTGCTCGTGGCGGGTGTGGATGGTGCGCAGCCGGTCCTGCGCCCCAAACAAAGCCTCGAACAGGAAATCGTTCTGCACCCCCGGCAGGGCATAGATGGTGTCGAGGCCGTGGCCGATCAGTGTCGCGATCACCGCTTCGGCCGTTGTCATGGTTGTGGCCGCCGGCGCTTGACCGGCCGGCTTTTTGCGTTGCTTCGGCATTCCTGCTCCTGGTTCGGCGGCGAGTGTGCAGATCGGCGCGGTTCTGTCGAGGCGCTTGCCCGGCGCTTGACAAATCGGCGCGTAGCGGGTGGTTGTGCGCCACCTTTTCACCCATTGGAATGAGCATGCATCGCTACCGCACCCATACCTGCGGCGCGCTCCGCGAGAGCGACATCGGCATCGAGGCCCGGCTGTCGGGCTGGTGCCACCGCATTCGCGACCATGGCGGCGTGCTGTTCATCGACCTGCGCGACCATTATGGCCTGACCCAGGTGGTGGCCGATCCCGACAGCCCCGCTTTCAAGGTAGCCGAAACGCTGCGCGCGGAATGGGTGGTAAGGATCGACGGCAAGGTGCGGCGGCGGCCGGGCGGCACCGAGAATCCCGATCTGCCGACCGGTGCGGTCGAAGTCTATATCCGCGAGATCGAGGTTTTGGGACCGGCCGGCGAACTGCCGATGCCGGTGTTCGGCGAGCAGGAATATCCCGAGGAAACAAGGCTCAAATACCGTTTCCTCGACCTGCGTCGCGAGCACTTGCACCAAAACATCATGAAGCGCGGCCAGATCATTGATTCGATCCGGCGCCGGATGAAGGAGCAGGGTTTTTTCGAGTTCCAGACGCCGATCCTGACCGCTTCCTCGCCCGAAGGCGCTCGCGATTATCTGGTGCCGTCGCGTATCCATCCGGGAAAATTCTACGCGTTGCCGCAGGCGCCGCAGCAGTTCAAGCAGCTGATCATGGTGTCGGGCTTCGATCGCTATTTCCAGATCGCGCCGTGCTTCCGCGACGAAGACGCCCGCGCCGACCGCTCGCCTGGCGAGTTCTACCAGCTCGATCTGGAGATGAGCTTCGTCACCCAGCAGGACGTGTTCGACGCCGTCGAGCCGGTGATCCGTGGCGTGTTCGAGGAGTTTTCCGGCGGCAAGCCGGTGACCAAGAAATTCCCGCTCATTCCCTATGCCGAGGCGCTGAGCAAATACGGCACCGACAAGCCGGATTTGCGCAACCCGATCGTGATGCAAGACGTGTCGGAGATTTTCCGCGGCTCGGGTTTCAAGCTTTTTACTCGCATCTTGGAGAACCCCAAAAGCGCGGTATGGGCGATTCCTGCGCCGGGTGGAGGCTCACGCGCTTTCTGCGATCGCATGAATTCGTGGGCACAAGGCGAGGGGCAGCCTGGGCTCGGATATATTTTTTGGCGTGAGGATGAAAAAGCTTGGCCTGCGGATTTCGAAGGAACTCTTGATCCGTCGAAACCAGACGATAAAGCCCTCCGGGATAAAGTCGATAAGTTGGCTAAGGAGGGTAATGTCGGTCAGGCGATAAGAGCCCTCGCCGCTGGTCCGATTGCCAATAATCTCGGTTCGGAGCGATCTAAGCGATTGCAGGAGCAACTCGGCCTTGGCGCTGGCGACGCGGTATTCTTCGTCGCCGGCGAGCCGGAAAAATTCGTCAAGTTCGCAGGGCCGGCGCGGACCAAGATCGGCGAGGAGCTCGGTCTCGTCCAAAAGGACCGCTTCGAGCTGTGCTGGATCGTCGATTTTCCGATGTACGAGTGGAACGAGGAGGAGAAGAAGATCGACTTCTCGCACAACCCGTTCTCGATGCCGAACGCGCCGGTCGATGAATTTTTGGCGCTCGATCCGGCAAACCACGAAAAAATTCTCGCGCTCAAGGCGATCCAATACGACATCGTCTGCAACGGCGTCGAGCTGTCGTCGGGCGCCATCCGCAACCATCGCCCCGACGTGATGAAGAAGGCCTTCGCCATCGCCGGCTACGACGAGAGCGTGCTGGAGCAGAAATTCGGCGGCATGCTGCGCGCGCTGTCGCTCGGCGCGCCGCCGCACGGCGGCATCGCGCCCGGCATCGACCGCATCGTGATGTTGCTGTGCGGTGAGGAGAATCTGCGCGAGGTCGTGCTGTTCCCGATGAACCAGCGCGCCGAGGATCTGCTGATGGGTGCGCCGTCCGAAGTCACGGCAAAACAACTGCGCGAGCTGCATATCCGCGTCGTCACGCCTGAACGGTCATAGGCGGCGCATTCGACAGTGCCGCGGTCAGATCATTTTTGGCTTCGTTCTGCCATACCGCAATTCCCTCCGTCAGACGATTTGGCTTCGTTCTGCCAAATCTCCGGCGCGGCCCATTCTCGCCTTTGGCTTCGTTCTGCCAATTCTACTGCGTCCTTTTTCCGTCTGGCTTCATTGTTCCGGGATTCTGTAAGGCCTCGCAATTTGGCTTCGTTCGGCCAAGGTCATCGGGCGCTTCTCCGCTTGACTTTGTTTGGCTTGACCAAGCGGGCCCACTCTTCTTGGCTTCGTTCTGCCGACCTGGGTGGGTCCTCTTCCACTTGGGTTTGTTCTGCCAACACTTGCCGGTCAAATTTCAAACGACACGCTCCTCGGCGGCCGCCGCGGCACGGGTGTCCACGCCGGTCATCTTGATCTTCATAAATTCCCGGATCGCACGCTTTTGCCTCGACCATGCCCGCCGCTCATATCGGCCGAACCGGATGAGGTCGAGAATTGCGGCCTCAAGAGCTTCGTATTCGTCACGCTCTTGCTCCTTGACCCGTTTTTCAGCCAACTGAAGAAGCTGGTCGTCGATTTCTTGTTCTTCGACTAGGGCCTTGAGCCGGATAGGGACGATCATGTCCCAATCCCCTATACGCGCCCAGTCCGTCGCTTTGTAGTAATTCAGAGTTTCAGCATCCAGAACCAGGTCGTCGGTCCACGAGGCGGGGTTCTGCGGGGCCGCAGCGTGTGCCAACCCCATCCTGTCTCTATATTTCTCGAGCACTTTCGACAGGCGTTTCCTGATTTCCCATTCGGCCAGCCAACCCTCCATAAAGCGGGCCGTACCCAACTCTAAACTATTGTCCTTCTTGGCAAACGGCACCTGATACGGCGTGCGCAGCCGCTCGATCACGTAAACCTGGTGGGCGTGGATCTCCCGTAAGTCCATTTCGTTTTGGGCGATTTGCACTGCCTGGGTGAACAGCGCCGGGTCGTTGTCATTACCGCACAGTACGCGGGCGAATTGCTCGATCTCCGGCACCGGCACCGGCTGGTGGTGCGTGAGGGCTGCCAAGCCGTGCTGCAACGCGTTGCGGCTGGCAATTGCCTTGCCAGCCGCTGTACGCGGTCCGCAGCTTTTCCGGCTATTACGCCGGTTCGCTTCGATTTTGCGGACCGAGGTCATTACGCGCCTCCGTTTTCCGATGGCGTCTCGGAAGCGGCGGGAGCCGCAGCGCCCTCGTCGTCCGAGGGAGCAATCGGCGGCGCATCGCCCGCGGTCGGCAGATCGTGATGTTCATCCGCTTGCCGGGCGAGGATCGACGCCGTCGTCTCCTTGGCGAGCGAGCCAAGCCCCTTACGGAAGAGCTCGAGCTGACGGAGCGAGAGGATCGCCGCCGCAGATCACGATCTTACCGCTGCCCGAGCTGAAATTTCCGCGCTGAAATTGGCAGTGGAGAAACTGAATGGCGAGCTGGCACAATTGAAAGCGAAATCTGACCCCAAAGGCAAGAAGTAGACAGCGAAGGGTCGAAACCTGCCGCGGCGGCTTTTCACAGACACGGCAATTGGGATAGCTTTGGTGTCGTCACGGGTATCGTCATGAAACTTCTCCGCCGAAACTTTCTGCATCTGGCAGCGGGTGCTGCTGTGCTGTCGGCTTTGTCACGTACGGCTTCAGCGCTCGATTATCCGACACGACCTGTGCACTTGATCGTAGGCTTTGCCGCTGGTGGCCCAAACGACATTTCCGCACGCCTCATGGGTCAGTGGCTGTCAGAGCGGCTTGGGCAGCCGTTCATCGTCGAGAACCGGCCGGGTGCAGGCGGCAATGTCGGCACCGAACTCGTCGTGCAAGCGCCGGCAGACGGCTATACACTCCTCCTGGTACCCGCGCCGGCCGCAATTAACGCGACGCTCTACGACAACCTCAATTTCGATTTCATTCGAGACATCGCGCCGGTCGCAGGAATTCTGCGTGTGCCTGAAGTGATGGTGGTCAATCCATCGGTGCCAGCCAACTCGGTTCCCGAGTTCATCGCTTATGCCAAGGCCAATCCGGGCAAGATTAACATGGCATCGGCTGGCAACGGGAGCGTGCCACATGTCGCCGGCGAGCTGTTCAAGTCGATGACCGGCCTCGACTTAGTTAAAGTCGGTTATCGCGGCGGAGGACCCGCGCTCATCGATCTATTGGCCGGACAGGTCCAGGTCATGTTTGAGCCAACGTTGTCGACGCTGCCCTACATTCGCGCCGGCAAATTGCGCGCGCTGGCCGTTACATCGTCCACGCGCTCGGCGGCCCTGCCGGACGTTCCAACGGTGGGCGAATCCGTACCCGGCTACGAGGCCACGGCATGGTTCGGCATTGGCGCGCCGAAAGATACGCCCGCCGATATCGTCAGCAAGCTCAACAACGAGATCACCGCAGGACTGGCCAATCCCAAGATCAAGGAGCGGCTCGCCGACCTCGGCGGCGAGGCCATGCCGATGACGCCCGCGGAGTTCGGCAAGCTCATCACCGACGAAACTGAGAAGTGGGCCAAGATAATCCGAGCGGCCAACATCAAGCTGGAATGACTTGCCCGCTCGCCCCGATGTTCCAAAGTTCCCGTTAGGCGAATTGTCGAGCTTGCCGTTCTAATGAGCCGCGTGAATTCGTTCCCGCGGCGGTGATAATTTCATACCCAAGGCGCGCTCAGTTCTTTACATATCGCATCAGTCGCTTCGGTCCGACCTCAGCGCCGTAGATGATACCTGCCTCGTCGGCCGCGACGCCTTCGGCTGCGCTTGTTCCCGTTGCCTTCTCGACCGGATCTGGAATGAAGGCTGTCACTGTGCCGTCGCCGACATCGCCGACACGGATGCCACGCTTCCAGCCATCATGATTCTTGGAGACCGATTCGGATTCGGAATCGGTAACATAGATAATGTCCTGCTTGTCGATATAGACGCCGCTCGGCCGGCTGAACTGAAACCACTGATCGATGAAGACGCCGTCTTGATCGAAAATCTGAATGCGATTGTTCTGACGGTCGCCGACGAACAGCCGCCCGCGCGAATCCATGGCAAGCGTATGGGGAATATCGAACTCGCCGGGCGCCGAGCCCTTCTTACCCCAAGTCTTTATGAATTTGCCATCAGGTGAGAACTTAACGATGCGCGCGTTGGTGTCGCCGCCATGCCCGTCGGCGACGAAAATGTCGCCGTTCGGTGCAACGTAGACGGCGGACGGCGCGTTGAACTCGTCGGGGCCACTGCCGGCGACTCCGGCCTTGCCGAGCGTCAGCAAAACCTTGCCGTCCGGGCTGAATTTGATGACCTGGTGACCCTTGCCGGAACGTCCCAGACCGTCGGTCACCCAGATATTGCCGGCGCGGTCCACGTGCAGACCATGGGGAAGAATAAACATTCCGGCGCCAAAGCTCTTCACCAGCTTGCCGGACGCGTCGAACTTGAGAATGGGGTCGAGGCTCGAGCCGTCGCAGGCGAACGGCTCTCCCGGCCTAAATTGCGACGGCGGCGCATATGCCCCGCATCGCTCGGCAACCCACACACTCTTTCCGTCCGGATCGATATCGACGCCCGACGTCGAGCCCCAGGTTCGACCTTCCGGCATTTTAGCCCAGTTGTCGAACGATCGGTATGGATTGGGCGCTAAATTCGTCGGCGCAGCATTTTGAGCAAAGGAAAAGCCGCCAATGCCCAGCGCAGAAATAATGCCTAACCCCAGTACGGCGCCCGACCAGCCTTGATGTGACATGGATGGCGATTCCTCGCTCGTCGCGCGCTCCTAGAAGCGCGCTGTCGCTTTGAAGCGTTATTCCCGGACCAACCCAGATGAATGGTAGCGACCTTATAGATCGCTTTAAAGCCTTCTAAGATAGCCAACACAAGGGCCAATGAACCTTTCGCATTGCGTCAATTCACGTTGGCGAAGTGACGCTAAGGGTCAAAAGCGACCGGTTTCGAGTGTTCCCGCGATGTCGATCTTACCCTGATAGCGACTGGATCGCTGCGCCGCACTGAGTGACATACAGCATCATGTGCAGACTCTCGTATTCCCCGGTCAACCTGCTTGGTGGCCCTTCGACTTGAAGATCGAACCCGCTGTCGGAGATGTAAGAAAGTTGACCAGAGCTTTCGCTCCCTGGGAATGTTCGGCACTCGTGTCCGTTTAAGTGACGCAACGAGCCAAAAATGGAAGTCGATTTAGGCGGTTGGCCCAGACGTGCTTTTGCCGTCGGGGCGGTCTCGTTCCGATCAGTTTGCCCTTGGTCCGAGAAATCCGCTTCGGGGCGGCTGTAGCCGCAAGCACGAGCCCGCGAACGACATCGACAGTGTGGTGGTGGATAGTTTGAAAGTGCTTGACCCCAACCGGCTGGGTTTGCAAAGAGCACTTTGCAGAGAACGCTTAGGTCACGTCCCTGGCAAGAATGGATCAGCGCCTGAGGGTGCGCGCAACCCGAAATCCGAGGTCGTTGTCACGGTCACCAGGGACACTCTTATCGCGCAGCGCCGATCGGATATTCCGAGGAGCGGTATACCAGGAACCACCACGACGAACACGGTAATCCTGTTCGCAAGATGTGGTCCAAGCCGAACCATCAGCGGGTGCTCCGATATAGTTTGAGTGATAGCAGTCCTCCACCCACTCAAATACATTGCCGTGCATATCGTATAAGCCAAATGCGTTGGCTGCGAAGGAACCGACCGGAGCCGACTGCCGGAAATCCCACTGGCTGCCACAGCCATCGCAGCTGGCATTACCACTTCCAACACTGTCTCCCCACGAATACCGCGTGGTGGTACCAGCGCGGGCCGCATATTCCCACTCAGCTTCTGAAAGCAGACGATATCCACTAGGCTCGCTGATGCGATAGGATAACCAGTCCACAAATTGCTTGGCCTGATGCCAATTGACGTTGATTACAGGACGCCGGCCGCCTCCCCAACCTTGGTCCCATGTATTTTCGCAACGGCCAGCATCGGCGCACGCTTTCCACTCGTCAAAGGTCACTTCAAATTTAGAGACAGCAAAGTTGTTTGGAATGACAACATTATGCTGGGGTACTTCGTTGTCATATCGACCCGTCTCGTTTGGGGTCGACCCCATGAGGAATTGCCCCACAGGCAAAACTATCATTTCAGGACACCTCGTACATTCACGGAAGCTGACGATTTGCCCAGGTCGGAGAGCCACCTGTCTGTAACGCCGCTCAACAGCCGCCGTAAGCTTTTTAGGCCATAATGTATCGGTCAATATCTCTTGTCGCACCTTCAAGTAGTCATAATTTATCCAAAGGGCGTAGATGATCCCCGCGGCGCTGAGGACGCACAGCACGCTGATGAGGGCTAGTTCGAAGCGTCTTTTCCGTTTTCGACTTGCTGCAATGAATGTCTGCGTTTCCACGGTCGATGCAGGCGCGTTGACCAGACGCGAGGCGATCCAGCGCTCGGCTTCCTCTAGTACCGGCGAGCGCAGCAATAGGCCGCTCGCATGCTTCGCGGCAGCCCATTGCCGGGCGGCTTGGACATATTCGGTATGCTTCCTGATCCACCCGATGTCGGTCGAAAGCGCCTCGCAAAGGCGCTTGAGGCTTCCGATAAACTGCTCGTTGTCGAAGAAGATGAAATTGAGGCGGGACAGCGCCTCCGGGACCTGCTTGTCGTCAACCCGTCGAAACACGACAGGCGCGAAGCGCTTATTAAGCGAGGCGGCAAATGCGACTTCCCTTGCGCAGATACGTGAGGCCGCCGCGCTGGGGCTGAGCACAAAGATGACAGTGTCGGCTTGCACGATCAGTGCCTGGATGCGCTTCCACCAATCTTCGAAGGCATAAATCTCTGTTCGGTCGATCAGCGGGTCAAAGCCGCGCTCCTTGAGCGCAGCTTCGAGCCGATCTGTGAAGGCCATATCCTCGCGCGAATAGGATATGAAGATTCTAGCCTTCTGGCCGTCATCCTGTACGTGTTCGGAATTCGCGAGCATGGAACGCCACCTGCCGAGGATATTAGCAAATCCAAAACCGGCTTGTAATGACCGCGACGAATGTCGACTTGGGTCAGGAACGATGTCCGCTTCTCCACCGATAGCGACCGGCCATGCTCCTGCCCCGCCTGCGATCGAAGCTGGCCAGGGGCGCCGAAGACATGAAGCACGCCGCGTCTCAGAGGATCGAAGCTTTAACATCACGCCGGATCCACGTTTCGCAATGCGGCAATTGACGTTTCCGAAATGACGCTATGGGTCAATAAGGACACTTTGAGCACCCGCCGGGAATGTCAGCTTTGCCTCCGACAGCGACCAAACTGCTGCATCACGACAACCGACGCGCTGAGCCAGACGTGGACATTCGGTTGGCTCAGACCATGCCGGCATAGTTAGCGCGCCGACCGATCGCAATCACTCGTTCGTCAAATGTGACGTCGTTCGTTCAACGGATCGAAACCACCCGGTCGCGAATGCGACCAAGGCGGTCGTCCCACCGATCGCTTTCACTTGACCGCGGCAGGCCCAACTCATCTTCGGTTTTGCCTATTAACGGCTCAAGCCTCTCCAGCTCGCACAGGAGCTGATTAACTACCTCCAGTACGTGCTTTTTCGCCGTAATTGGCTTGTTTGCAATTATTTTTTCATCCAAGCGCCGCCCTTGACCCGCATCCGCTGGGTTCATTTGGGCCACTATTTGATCTATTAAGTCAGTCGCTTGTTTGTGTGTAACGCGCACCTGCTCCATTGCTCCCTGCCCCGTGTAATTTTTGGAAGGTGAAGCTGATTCGCGAGCAAGTCATGGGTCCGAAAAACTGCGTCCACAGATTTCGGTGTCATACACAGCAGCGCGGGGTGAGTGTCCAGTCACTTCTCGCGCGCCGACGAGCGCGTGGCCGAAGTCCAGGCACTGCTCGACGATCACATTGCCGGCGGCAAGCACTCGGCCGCGGACGTGGTGGCGAAAGCGCAAGCCGTCCTGGCCGAGCCCGAATTGCTGTGGGCCATGTTCGATGTCGGCTACTTCCCGCCGAACACGCCGCCGGACCGATGAGCGATTGTGGATAACGAGTATCACTTCATCCCGCCACTTTGACGCGACTAACTCCATATGCAACCCTAGCGTTTTATAGGATGCGAGGTTTCCGTCATGGCAAAGGCATCGATCAACCGCAGACGCACGACTCCCGTAGATGCTCACATCGGGCAAAAGATACGCGCCCGCCGAACCTTATTGGGATTGAGCCAAACGGAGCTCGCCGACGCGGCCAGTATTTCGTTTCAACAAGTGCAGAAATACGAGAAGGGAACAAACCGCGTCGGGGCGTCCCGCCTGCAACAGTTCAGTGAGGCGCTTGGCGTCCCACCATCTTATTTCTTTGAAGGCGCACCATCGGTCGGAAAGAAGCAACCTGCGCCGCAGGAAAGTGGGCTATCTGAAGACGCAATTGTTTCATTCCTCGGGACTCGCGAAGGCGCCGCTCTTGTGCGCGGCTTTCTCTCGATCAAACAAAAACCAGTTCGCCAAAACGTTATTGCTTTTATTGATACTTTAAAGGGGAATTGAGTATGCAACGCGGGGCGGGCATTCGGCCGGCCCCGCTGTCCGCAGTGTCTATCGTGACGCGCTACAGCGACGGTCGCTATACCCCTGAAAGCGGACACGGCCGTCGTTCGCCTCCGCGGCCGTTTAGGGCCGATTGTGTTGCAGAAGTAGGTTTTGCAGGGCGCGTTCAGGGACGAAGGTATTTTTGGACTCAGCCGAGGCGATGGCTTTGCGCCAGCCCCATGGCGGAGCGGCGGCGCTGACGCTTTG
>JBEKKM010000097.1:0-19665 GCA_050010715.1 Xanthobacteraceae bacterium
AACCGGATCGCCTCGTCGATGGTGTCTTCCAGCACTTCGGTCAAATGGTGCCGGTTCAGCTCGCCGGTGAGCCCGTCGTAACGGGCGAGATAGGTGAGCCGGCGCACGTGCTCGTAGCGCTCATTGATGACGCGGACGACGCCGTGGGCGCGCACCGGCTTGCGGTCGGGGCCGGCGAACCAGCGGCCGATATCCTCGACCCGGAGCCGCGTGTCCGACGTTGGGTCGGGACGGATGCAATATTGAATCTGGTAAGCGACGCCGCGGCCATCGTCGCGTTTGTCCGACTGCATGACGGCGTCGAAGCGCGCCTGGGCGTTCTCGGCCTCGAGCACCTGGGCATAGGCGCGGCCGGTCGAGACCGTGGCGATATCGGGCAGGAGCAGCACGGCGGCGGCGTTGGCGCCCCAGTGCAGCGCGTCGGTGTCGATGCGCCAGTCGTAGGCCACCTCGCCGACCGAATTGAGGATTTCGGCCGAATCGATGCCGATTCTATCCGCTGTGCCGGAAGGGATCGAATCTGGCGGGCCGGCGTTGGTCAAAGTCGCCTCTTTGGGATTGCTGTGGGCGACGAAAGACGCCTTTACCAGGCCAAGTTAGCGCCGGAGCCTAAAGAATTCGGAAAGTCTCGCGGCAGGCGCGGCACGCCGCTTGCGAGATACGGGGAAAACTCCAGCCAACGTCCCGTTTCGGGACAGGGAGGTGCCCGTGAGCAACGCCCTCGTTTCCTTGGCGCAAATCGATCGAGCCGACGCCCAAGCCGACGCCCAAACCGCTACCAATGTGCGGGCGACCGGCCGCGCCAACACGGACTTTGTCGCGCACCTCATCGCCACCTCGGCACAAGCGCCGCAAACCCGCGCCCGCCGCCGCGCCGATCCCGACGAAGCCATCGCCGCCTACGACGCACTCGGCCATTGGCCGACTCCGGCCGGCGGTAAGCTGTCGCGTTCGCTGTAAATTTCCCCTCCCCTTGTGGGGAGGGGTACGGGTGGGGGTCGCGACGTAACGCGAATACGTCGACGCCAGCGCGTCACCTCCCGACCCCCCACCCCGCCCTCCCCCACAAGGGGGGAGGGAGCAGAAAGATCACACCGGCCGCTCGGGGCCTTCGATCTCGATCTGGCGCCGGCCGCTCCGCATGCCGATGACGAAGCCGCCGAGCACGTCGACCAGCGCGATCATCATCAGCAAAAAGAACGTCGATGTTCCCGCCTGCTTCACCAACAGGAATTCGACCAGCATGGCTATGAAAAGGCCCATGGCCAGGATGTGGTCCATCACCGAGCGCATGCCGAGGCGGGTCGATTTGATGATCTCGATCCAGAGCAGGAAAATCGCGAAAGCGATGAACAGGTCTTCCCAGGTCAAGACCCAGTCCTGCCCCGACATCATGTGTACGGTGGTGACCGCCGCGGTCCAGCTCACGCCGGGCGTGAGGAACGCGATCATGTTGTAGACGGCGAAGGGAATGAGAAGGAGCGGAAAGCCAAGAGCGAACATGGCACGCGTCTTTCCTTCCGGGAAAAAGGCTTACGCCTCCGCCTTCTTGCTCAGCACCTGCCGGCCGCGATACATGCCGGTCTTCAGATCGATGTGATGCGGGCGGCGCAACTCGCCGGAATCCTTGTCTTCGATATAGGTCGAGGCCTTCAGCGCATCGGCGGACCGGCGCATGCCGCGCCTGGACGGCGATGTTTTTCTCTTGGGGACGGCCATGGCGTCGCTCTCCTAAAGCTCGGATCGTCAGGGATTGCCGGGCTTATAGAAGAATGGTGCAGACGGCGCTAGGGGGCGCGGACGCAGGCATCGAGCCCCGGAAAAGCCTCGGCCCGGCGCTCGTAGAGGCCCGAGAGCTGGCGCACCAGGGCGCTCGGGGCGCGGGCACTGCGCCGGCCCGGATTGGGCAGGATGGCGGCCAGTTCCGCCGCTTCGTGGGCGTTGAGATTGCGGGCGGATTTGCCGAAAGCGTAGCGGGCGCCGGCCTCGGCGCCGAATTCGCCATTCGGTCCCCACTGGGCGATGTTGAGGTAGATTTCCAGTACGCGGCGCTTCGGCAGCACCAGGTAGAGCCAGACCGCCAGCGGGATTTCCAACGCTTTGCGGATGACACTGCGGCCCTGCCAGAAGAACAGGTTCTTGGCGGTCTGCTGGGTGATGGTCGAGGCGCCACGCTCCCTGCCGGTGTCGTCATACTGTTCCAGCGCCTCCCGCATGGCGCCGAGGTCGATGCCGCGGTTGTGGCAGAAAGTGCCATCCTCGGCGCCGATGACGGCGAGCGGCAGCGCCGGCGAGATACGATCGAGCGGCAGCCAGACGCGCTCGACCCGCGCCCCGATCGCCCAGCGCCACAGCATCGGCGTCGAGACCGGATCGACGATCCGGTAAAACGGCGCGATGACGTAAGGGATGGCAATCAGAACCGCGATGACGATCGCGCCGGCGACCGCAATACGCCGCAGGCTCGGCATCGAGGAGCGTTTTGCTTTGGCGGCGGGCGGCATCGGGGTGGATTGTAACCTGCCTTCATGTCATTGCGAGGCGTCAAGCGACGCTCGCAATGACGCGCTTGCGATGCTAAATCTCGCCGATAAAACGGGAGGCCATTGTGGCGAAGGACGCCGTCGTTTCCCAGGAGCTGGCGGATAAATTCCGCACCGAGAAGGATTCGCCTTACCTGCGCTTCGTGCGCAACGACGGGCTCGACATCATCAGCGCGCACTACGTGCAGAACCTGCGCACGGTCGAGCTGAAGCCATGGCCGCGCCGCGGCACGGGTGCCAAGGGCGTGTACGTCAATCACGAGGCGTCGCGTTTCTCCAACGACTGCTACGTCTGCGAGATCGCGCCCGGGCAAAAGCTCGAGCCGATGCATCACCTCTACGAGGAGATGCTCTTGATCTTAAGCGGCCGCGGTTCGACCACGGTGTGGAACAATGCCGGCGCCCGCATCACCTTCGAATGGAAGGAAGGCGCGATCTTCGCCATTCCGCTGAACTGCTCCTACCAGCATTTCAACGGCTCCGGCCGGGACGTGGTGCGGTTCGTCGCGGTGACCAACGCGCCGTCGGTGATCAACCGCTATGACGATCTCAATTTCATCTTCAATTGTCCGTACGATTTCAAGAACCGCTTTTCCGGCGAGCCGGATTATTTCAGCTCCAAGGGCGAGCAGGACGGCTTCCTCTTGCGCACCAATTTCGTGCCCGACGCGGTCAACCTGCCGCTGATCACGGCCCGGGAGCGCGGCGCCGGCGGCGGCCATATCCGCTTCAACATGGCGCGCGGCACCATTGCCAGCCACATCTCGCAATTCCCGATCGGCACCTACAAGAAGGCGCATGCCCACGGTCCGGGGGCCCACGTGATCATTCTTTCCGGCGAAGGCTATTCGCTGATGTGGCCGGAGGGCGAGGAGCCGCAACGCTTCGAATGGCAGGTCGGCACCTTGGTGGTGCCGCCGAACATGTGGTTCCACCAGCATTTCAATTCCGGCCCGGCGCCGGCGCGCTATCTCGCCTTCAAGCACTGGTCGCCGCGCAACGCGCAAGGCGTGCCGATCTCCTGGATCAGCCGCCGCCTCGGCGGCACCCAGATCGATTACGCCGACGAGCACCCGAAAGTGCGCCAATTGTTCGCCGACGCGCTCGCCAAGCACGCGCTGGTTCCGCGCATGGATGAGGTCTACGCGGCGGAAACCGCCAACCTGCCGCCTCGGGCGGCCTAGCGAGCGAGCAAGAACGATGTTTCGCTTGCTCGCGATCATCGTTTGTCTGGTCGTTGCGAACGCGGCCTCTGCCGAAACCATCGCCGATATCGCGAACTACACCGGCCCCGACCGCACCCAGCGCCTGATCGACGGCGCCAAGAAAGAAGGCGTCATCACACTCTATTCCTCGGCGGTCACGGACGACTCGAACGCCATGGCGGCAGCCTTCGAGAAAAAATACGGCATAAAAGTCCAGCTCTGGCGCGGCAGCTCGGAGGATATTTTGCGCCGCGCCGTCACCGAGCATGGCGGCGGCCGTGACGACGTCGATGTCGCCGAGACTGCCGGCACCGAAATGGAAGGCTTGCGGCGCGAGCAATTACTGCAGGAAATCTCGTCGCCTGTGTTCGCCGACCTGATCCCGCAAGCCGTGGCGCCGCATCGCCCCTGGGTAACGTCGCGGCTGAGCATTTTCACCGCCGCGTTCAACACCACGCTGATCAAGCCGGAAGACGCGCCGAAAATCTACGAGGATCTCACCGATCCGCGATGGAAAGGCAAGCTCGGCGTCGAAGCCGACGACGGCAATTGGTTCATGTCGGTCGCTGGCGCGATGGGCGAGGACAGGGCCGTGGCGCTGTTCCGTAAGATCGTCGCCGTCAACGGCATGTCGGTGCGCAAAGGCCACACGCTTTTGTCAAACCTCGTGGTTGCCGGCGAAGTGCCGCTGGCGCTGACGGTCTACGGCTACCGCATCAACGAATTGAAAGCCAAGGGCGCGCCGATCGACGGCACCGTACTGCCGCCGGCGGTGGCGCTGCCGACCGGCATCGCGGTGTTCGCGCATGCGCCGCATCCCTACGCCGCGGCGCTGTTCATGGATTTTTTCCTCGGCGACGGCCAGCGCATTTTGCTCGATCGCGGCAACGTGCCGACCAATCGGACCATGCAGGAACCGCCGTCCGGCCTGATCTTCGTCGACGTGGCGAAATTCCTCGACGAGGGCGACAAGTGGACGAAGTTGTTCAAGGAAACGTTCGCAAGCGGAACGCGGTGAGCACGCCGATCACTGTGGCAGAAATTGTTTGCGCTTCGACATTGCCGCTACAACTCTCGTAGCGTCTACAGCAGGAGCAAGGCGCGATGAATAAACGTCACACCTATTCGATCCGCCTGGACTGGACGGGAAATCAAGGTTCCGGCACGTCGTCCTATCGTGCCTATTCCCGCTCACATGAAATCAGCGCGCCCGACAAGCCGACCATAGCCGGCTCTTCCGATCCGGTCTTCCTGGGCGATGCGGCAAGATGGAATCCCGCGCAGCTTCTGGTCGCGTCACTCGCCGCGTGCCATCAACTTTGGTATCTGCACCTGTGCGCAGATGCGGGCATTGTTGTTCAGGACTATAGCGATAGCGCTTCGGGGGTGGAGATCGAGCAGCCGGACGGCGCGGGGCAGTTCGAAAGCGTGACATTGCGTCCGCACGCCAAGCTCGCGCCGGGTTCGGACCGTGAAACAGCCCGCCGCCTCCATGATGAGGCTGCGAGCAAGTGTTTCATAGCAAGATCCGTTTCGTTCCGTGTCGAACACGAACCGACGTTTGAGTAGGCGGAGCGAGCGCGGCCATAGCCCACCGCAAGTGTCGACCGCGCGGCCTGCTCACGGACTATGCATCGCCCCAAGTGCGCCCCAATACGCGCAGCCAATTGCGAAAGCATAGCTTTTCGATCAGCGGCTTTTTAAATCCGCGCTTGCGCATCGCCTGCACCAGATTTTGCAGTCCGGCGGCATCGCCGAGTTCCGCGGGGGTGGTGGCGCCGTCGAAATCGGAGCCCAAGCCGACGCCGTCCTCGCCGGCATGTTCGAGCATGTGCTCCATATGCTGGATCATCAGGTCCAACGGCGTGTCCTTGTCCTGACGGCCGTCCGGACGCAGGAAGCTCGTCGCAAAGTTGACGCCGACGAAGCCGCCGGATTGGCCAATGGCGGCTAATTGCCGGTCGGTCAGGTTTCGCGAATGCGGGCTTATGGCGTGCGCGTTGGAATGGGTGGCGACCAGGGGCGCATTGCTGATCGCGGCAACGTCCCAAAAACCGCGTTCGTTCAGATGCGACAGGTCGATCAAAATCCGCAAGCGGTTGCAGGCACCGATCAGCGCTTTGCCCAGCTCGGTCAAACCCGGCCCGGTGTCGGGCGAAGACGGACAGCGAAACGGCACGCCATGGCCGAACGCATTCGGCCGGCTCCAGACCGGGCCGAGCGAGCGAAGGCCCGCCGCATACAGCACGTCGAGCAACTCGAAATTCCCATCGATCGCTTCGGCGCCTTCGATATGCAGTACCGCCGCCAGCGCATCGTCGGCGAGGCAGCTTTCGATGTCGCCGACAGTGCGGCAGACGCGGAGGCGCCCCTGCGACTCCCGTTCGATCCGGAACAGCAGCGACGCCATGGCGAAGACGACTCGCTGCGCTTCCGCCATGTCGACGGCAGGCGGCGCAGCCTCGCTGCCGATTTGCTGGGGCGGCGTTTCGCTATTGGAACTGTTCTTCCGGGGCGAGGGGACGAAAATCGCGAACAAGCCGCCGGCAAATCCGCCCTTCTTCGCTTTAGGAAGGTCCAAATGGCCCTTGTCCTCGCCTTGCAGGAAGGCCGCGACCGGATCCCCACCGGCGCGCCGGTTGAGCCGCAACAGCACGTCGTTGTGGCCGTCAAAGATGGGAACGCGTTTGGTTGAGGTCACTTGTCAGGCCGCCTCCGCCGCCGGCAGCGGCGGCTTGCCGCGGATGAGGTCGGCGCCTTTCTCGGCCATCATCAGCACGCAGGCATTGATATGGGCGGAGACCAGATCGGGCATCGCCGAGGCGTCGCACACGCGCAAGCCTTCGATGCCGCGCACCTTGAGGTCGAAATCGAGCACGCCGTCGGGGCCGATGGCGCAGGTGCCGCAGGGATGATGCGCGGTGATGACGACCTTTTTCAGCCAGCCGTCGATCTCGTCGTCGGTTTTGACTTTCAACCCCGGGCCGATCTCATCGCCGCGATAGGGGTCCATTGCTTTGTTGAACGCGACTTCGCGCGCCAGTTTGAATCCCTGACGCAAGGTCGGCAGATCGTTCGGCGCGGTGAAGAAACGGTAGACGATGCGCGGGTGCGCGAGCGGATCTGCCGAGCCGAGCAACAGCTCGCCGCGGCTATCGGGATGCAGCAGAGTCGGGCGGATGCCAAAACCGTCGAGGAACGGTGGGCGAACGAGCGGGAACCAAAGATGCGGACTCGCCGACGTGCCGCGGAACATGAACTCGACGTCGGGCACGGAGAGTTCGGGCCGGGTCTTGATGAAGGCGTGCAATCCGCCCGGCACCACCGTTCCCGGTCCGGTGCCGAACAGATACGCGCGCACCATGCTCACCGCCATGCGGTCGAACCGCATTTCGCGGTGGAACGTTCCCGGCTGCTTGCGGGTGTAGGTCATGTAGGCGCCGAGATGGTCCTGCAGATTCTTTCCGACCGGCAGATCGGCCGCGACATCGATGCCGAACGAACGCAGATGCGCCGCCGGGCCGATGCCGGAGAGCATGAGAATTTGCGGCGAGTTGAAGGTGCCGGCTGCGACGATGACCTCGCGCGCGGCTTCGGCGCGCACCGTCGCGCCGTTCTGGACGTATTCGACGCCGGTCGCATGCGTGCCGTTGAGCGTGACGCGCGTGGTGTGTGCATTAACGGCGACGGTAAGATTTTTTCGGTTGCGCGCCGGTTTTAAAAACGCGTTCGCCGACGACGAGCGCCAGCCGTTGCGAATGGTGAACTGGCCGCGGCCAAAGCCTTCCTGCTGCTTGCCATTGTAATCGGGCGTCAGCGGATAACCGCAGGCCTTGGCGGCTTCGAGCCAGGCTTCGTAGAGCGGGTCTTGGGTGCGCGCGAATTCGGTGCCGAGCGGGCCGGTGCCGCCGCGCCAGGTGTCTTGGCCTTTCTCGAAGGTCTCGCAGCGCTGGAAATAGGGCAGCACGTCGGCATAGGACCAGCCGCGCGCGCCCTTCTGCGCCCAGCGGTCGTAGTCGCCGCGGTTGCCGCGCGTATAGGCCATCACATTGATCGACGACGATCCGCCCAAAACTTTGCCGCGCATCGCCTCGATGCGGCGGTTGTTGAGGTTTGGCTCCGGGTCAGTCTCGTAGCCCCAGTCGAACATGCCGTAATCGTGCATGCGGCCCATGCCGAGCGGAATGTGGATGTAGGGATGCCAGTCGCGGCCGCCGGCCTCGAGCAGCAGCACGCGCGCCGACGAATCTTCGCTCAAACGGTTGGCGAGCACGCAACCGGCGGATCCGGCGCCGACGATGATGTAATCGTAGCCATTAGCGGCCATATCACTCCCCATACACTTTTCTGTTTCCCGGGCGCAGTGCAGCACGCAGCGAAGCGGAGTGTTGCACTGCAGACCCGGGATCGTATCAAACTCCGAGTCTGGTGCGATCCCGGATCAGCGGTGCACCGCTTCGCGCTGCACCGCATCCGGGAGGCGGTTTCAATCCCGCCCGTAGCCGATCAGCGGTTTCTTCTTGCGGCCGAGCAGGATCAGGATGGTCGCCACTATCCCGAGCACCACCCAGGTTGGCAAATCGAAAATTTTCTCCACGTAAGGGTCCCAGGCAAAGGCGAGTTTCTGCTTCAGCCAGTTTTGCACGAGGTTGAGGCTGTTCTGGTCGACGATGGCCCAGGCATCGCTGACCTTCATGGTGATCAATTGCTGGTTGGCGATGGTCTTGGTGCCGTCATAGACGAAGAAGATGAAAGCGAGCGCCAACAGGCACAGGCCGATGAAGCGAAGCAGGAATCTGATCATGATTGTGCCGGTGGCGCGGAAGAAGCAGGTCCGAGGCAGGGATTACTCTTCTGCGGCCGGTTCTTCAATGCGCCGGATGTGCGGTTTTTTTTTGCGACGCGACGGCACGGGCGCCGCTCCCTTGAGCATGAGCCGCAGGTTTCGCTACAGTTCCATGCTAAGGTTCTTTGGGCCCGCATCTTCCCGCCGGGCGCCAGCAGTATGGAGTTGAAATGGCTTCCAAAAATGGCGGCGGCGGCCGCGCCAACCGGCCGACTTTCACCGACCAGGAAGCCCTGCTGTTTCACAGCCAAGGCCGCCCCGGCAAGCTCGAAGTGGTCGCCACCAAGCCGATGGCGACGCAGCGCGATCTGTCGCTGGCCTATTCGCCGGGCGTCGCGGTGCCGGTGCTGGCCATCGCCGAGGACGAGTCCAAGGCTTACGATTACACCACCAAGGGCAATTTCGTCGCCGTGATCACCAACGGCACCGCCATTCTCGGGCTCGGCAATCTCGGCGCGCTGGCGGCCAAGCCGGTGATGGAAGGCAAGGCGGTGCTGTTCAAGCGCTTCGCCGACGTCGATTCCATCGATCTCGAAGTCTCGACCGAGGATCCGGACGAATTCATCAATTGCGTGAAAGTGCTCGGCAAGAGCTGGGGCGGCATCAATCTCGAAGACATCAAGGCGCCGGAATGCTTCATCATCGAGCAGAAGCTGCGCGAGTTGCTCGACATCCCGGTATTTCACGACGACCAGCACGGCACGTCGATCATCGCCGCCGCCGGCCTGATCAATGCGCTGCATCTCACCGGCCGCGAGATTCCCAGCACCAGGCTGGTCTGCAACGGCGCCGGCGCCGCCGGCATCGCCTGCCTGGAGCTTTTGCGCGCCATCGGCTTCCGCCCCGAAAATCTCATACTCTGCGACACCAAGGGCGTCATCTACGAAGGCCGCAAGGAAGGCATGAACCAATGGAAATCGGCCTATGCGGTAAAAACCTCGGCGCGCACGCTGGCGCAGGCGCTGATCGACGCCGACGTGTTCTTCGGGCTGTCGGCCAAGGGCGCGGTGACGCAGGACATGGTGAAGATGATGGCGCCGCAGCCGATCATCTTCGCCATGGCCAATCCCGACCCGGAAATCACCCCCGAGGAGGTCGCCGCGGTGCGTAGCGACGCCATCATGGCGACCGGCCGCTCCGACTATCCGAACCAGGTCAACAACGTGCTCGGCTTTCCCTACATCTTCCGCGGCGCGCTAGACGTGCGCGCGCGCGCCATCAACATGGAGATGAAGATCGCGGCGGCTCGTGCGCTCGCCGATCTTGCCCGCGAGGACGTTCCCGACGAGGTCGCGGTGGCCTATGGCGCGCGGCCGAAATACGGTTCCGACTACATCATCCCGGTGCCGTTCGATCCGCGGCTGATTTCCAACATACCGGCGGCGGTGGCGCAAGCCGCGATGGATTCCAACGTCGCGCGCAAACCGATCAAGGACATGGAGGCTTATAAGGCGCAACTGCGCGGCCGGCGCGATCCGATCGCCGGCGTATTCCAGCGCGTGTTCGAGCGCTTGCGCCGGCAGCCGCGCCGCGTCGTTTTTGCCGAAGGCGAGGAAGAGCAGGTGATCCGCGCCGCGGCGTCGTTCGTGCATCAAGGTCTCGGCACCGCGCTGCTGTGCGGCCGCGAGCGCAGAGTGCGCGAAACGGCGGAGACACTCGGCGTCGAACTGGGCGGCGGCATCGAGATCATCAATGCGGCGATGACGTCGCGCAATGCGGCCTATGCGGCCTATCTCTATGAGCGGCTGCAGCGCCACGGTTATCTGCAGCGCGACTGCCAGCGCATGGTCAACCAGGACCGCAATCATTTCGCCGCCTGCATGGTCGCGCTCGGCGACGCCGACGCCATGGTCACCGGCGTGACGCGCAATTTCTCGGTGGCGTTGGAAGACGTGCGGCGCTGCATCGATCCGAAGCCGGGCCACCGCGTCATGGGCGTGTCGCTCGTTCTGGCGCGCGGCCGCACCGTGCTGGTCGCCGATACCGCAGTCACCGAAATGCCCGACGCTAACGAGATCGCCGAGATCGCCATCGAGGCGGCGCGGGTGGCGCGCTCGCTCGGCTACGAGCCGCGGCTGGCTTTGCTGGCGTTCTCCACCTTCGGCCATCCGCCGGGCGAGCGCTCGGCGCGGGTGCAGGAAGCGGTGCGGCTGCTCGACGAACGGCGCGTGGATTTCGAATATGACGGCGAGATGGCGGCCGACGTGGCGCTGAACATGGAGCTGCGCGAGGCCTATCCTTTCTGCCGGCTGTCAGGACCGGCCAATGTGCTGATCATGCCGGCGTTCCACTCGGCCTCGATCTCGACCAAGATGCTGATGGAGCTCGGTGGCGCCACGGTGATCGGCCCGATGCTCGTCGGGCTCGATCGCTCAGTGCAGATCGTGCCGCTGTCGGCCAACGACGCGCAGCTCGTCAACATGGCGGCGATCGCGGCGTTCAATGTCAGCGGCTGACGTTGGATGCAAAAGCGCAGGCTTGGCAATTCGGGCATCGAAGTTTCCCTCGTTGGCCTCGGCGCCAATAATTTCGGCGGCCGCACCGATCTCGAGGCGTCGCGCGCGGTCATTCATCGCGCGCTCGATCTCGGCGTCACGCTGATCGACACCGCCGATATTTACGGCAACAAAGGCGGCTCGGAAGAAATATTAGGGAAAGTGCTGGGACCGCGTCGCAAGGATATCGTGCTAGCGACGAAATTCGGCCTGGCGATGGACGACGCCGGCAAACTGCGCGGCGCGTCGCGGCGCTATATCGCGCAGGCGCTCGAAGCGAGCTTGCGGCGACTGCAAACCGATTGGATCGATCTTTATCAGTTGCATCGGCCGGATGCGCAGACGCCGATCGAGGAGACGTTGCGCGCGCTCGATGAATTGGTGAAATCCGGGAAAATCCGCGCCATCGGCTGCTCAAATCTTTCCGCCGCGCAGCTCGAGGAGGCGATGACGGTGGCGCGGCGCCATGACCTGACCTCTTTTGTCACCGCGCAAGACGAATACAGCTTGCTGGAGCGCGAACTGGAAAAAGACCGCCTGCCGATCATGTGCAAGCACGGCATGAGCCTACTGCCGTATTTCCCGCTGGCGAGCGGATTGCTGACCGGGAAATACAAACACAACGCGCCGCTGCCTGCTGGAACCCGGCTGGCCAGGAACCCGCCGCGCCACGCCGATGAGTTCCTCAACGAGCGCAACTGGCGCATCGTCGATGCGCTCGATGCCTTCGTCGCCCGGCGCGGCCACACGCTGCTTGAGCTGGCCATGAGCTGGCTGGCGAGCCGGCCGTATATTCCAAGCATCATCGCCGGCGCGACGCGGCCGGAACAGGTCGAGCAGAACATCGCCGCCGTCGGATGGACGCTTTCCGAGGCCGATCTGGCTGAGATTGACCGCATAACGCTTTGATTACGTGCTGCAAATTCACTATCTCGGATTCACGAGGTCGAAACCTCTGTCCGCTAGCCTCAAGATGACAGTCATGAAGCACGTCATGCCCCCAACGCCGTTAGCGCTGGAAATCAGCGGTCTCGTCAAACGCTTCGACCGTCCGGCGGTCGACGGCCTCGATCTCACCGTGCGGACCGGCGAGTTCTACGCGCTGCTCGGCCCGAACGGCGCCGGCAAGACCACGACGTTGCGCATGATCGCCGGCCTGCTGCGGCCCGATGCCGGCACTATAAGCGTCGCCGGCATCGATGCCCTGGCCGATCCGGTGGCGGCAAAGCAGATCATGGCGTGGATCTCCGACGAGCCGATGATCTACGACAAGCTCACGCCGCGCGAATATCTCGAATTTGTCGCTGGCCTTTGGGGCATCGCACCGGCGCTCGCCGAGGAGCGCGCTCGGGATTTGTTGGCGTGGCTCGATCTGGCGCCCCATGCGCATGAGCGCTGTGAGGGATTTTCCAAGGGCATGCGGCAGAAAGTGGCGCTGGCCGGCGCGCTGGTGCACGATCCGCGCGTCATTATCCTCGACGAGCCGCTGACCGGCCTCGATGCCGGCTCGGCGCGCCAAGTCAAGAGCGTGCTGCGCGAGCGCGTCAACGCCGGCGGCACCATCATCATGACCACGCACATCCTTGAAGTCGCCGAACGCATGGCCGACCGCATCGGCGTCATCGCCCATGGCAAGCTGATTGCCGAAGGCACGCTCGACGAGCTGCGGTTGCAAGCCGGCAGGACGAACGGCGGTGCGAGCGACGGCGCCAGCCTCGAAGACACGTTCCTGGCGCTGGTGGCCGAACAGGCGCAAGCGGCATGACGCCGGGTACCGCGGTCTGGTTTGCGCGGCACGAGTCGCGCCTCGCCTGGCGCGACTGGCTGTCCATGATCACCGCCGGCCGGCGCGAGCGCCTGCGCCGCGTCGTCATCGCGATCCTCGTCTTCGCTATCTTCATGCACTTCGTCGCCTATTGGATGGTCGGCCGTTACGCCGATGCAGCTATCGACAAGCCGATGCTGGTGACGATCACCGCAAGTATTTTGCTGTCGTGGCTGTTGATGATCTCGCAGGCCATGGAATCGATGACGCGCGCGTTCTATGCGCGCTCCGATCTCGATCTGATCCTGGCGTCGCCGGTTGCGGCGCAGCGGCTGTTTGCCGTGCGCATTGCCACGGTTGGAGTCTCGGTCGCGGCGATGGCGATCCCGCTCGCCGCACCGTTCATCGATATCCTGATCGTGCGCGGCGGCTTGCGCTGGATGGGCGCCTACGGGCTGATCGTGGCCATGGGCGCCGCGGCGGCCGCGCTCGCGGTCGGATTCACGGTGGCGTTGTTCCGCATCATCGGTCCGAAGCGCACGCGTCTTGTGGCGCAAGTCGTCGCCGCCGTGATCGGCGCCGCCTTCGTGATCGGGCTGCAAGTCGCGGCTATTTTGTCTTACGGGACGATTTCGCGGGCCAGCGTGTTGCAGTCCGGCGCCGTGCTGACGCATGCGCCGGATCTTGCGAGCATCGTCTGGTGGCCGGCGCGCGCCGCGATGGGCGATTGGCTTGCGCTGATCGGCGTGCTCGCCGTGAGTTTTGCGTCACTTGTTGCCGCCATCGCCCTGGTCTCGCCGCGCTTCGGCGAATATGCCACCGCGGCTGCCGGCGCCGTAGCTTCGAGCGTCAGCCTATCACGGCGGCAGAGCGCATTCAAAAAAACTTCGCCGCGCCGCGCCTTGCGCCGCAAGGAATGGATGCTGCTGCGGCGCGACCCCTGGCTGGTGTCACAGACTTTCATGCAAATGCTTTATCTCATTCCGCCCGCCGTGCTGCTGTGGCGCAGTTTCGACGACGGCAACGGCGCCTTTAATCTCGTCGTGCCGGTTTTGGTCATGGCGGCCGGTCAATTCGCCGGCGGCCTCGCCTGGCTCGCGATCTCCGGCGAGGACGCGCCCGACCTCGTCGCCACCGCGCCGGTGCCGGCAAACTTTATCCTGCGCGCCAAGGTCGAAGCTGTGCTCGGCGTCATCGCTGTCGTGTTCGCGCCGATGGTTGCAGTCCTCGCCATGCTCTCGCCCTGGCACGCGCTGGTCGCGAGCGCCGGCATCGTCATCGCCACCACGGCGGCGACCGCGATCCAGCTCTGGTTCCGCAGCCAGGCCAAGCGCAGCCAATTCCGCCGCCGCCAGGTCTCTTCGCGGGTGGCGACCTTCACCGAAGCCTTCTCGTCGATCGGCTGGGCCGCGACGGCCGCGGTCGCATCCGTAAGCCTCGTGCTCGCCATCGCACCCGCGCTGATTGCGCTTCTGGTCGTGGCTGGCGCCTGGATCATGAGCCCGCGCCAGGCTGCGGCATAACGGCCGTCTCGACGGGGCAAACCCGAGTGTGATTTAACTCGTCCTCCATCCGGGCGATATGCGCCCGCGGGGACGTGAATGAAGAAGCAGCCGAATTGGGTCTGGCCGAACGACAAGCGCATCGCCGTCGTCTTCAACGTGTGCCTCGAGGCCTGGTCGGACGGCAAGGCGCCTGGCATCAGCCCGATGGGCAATCCGCTGCCGGCCGGCGTGCTCGACACCATGGCGATTTCCTGGGCCGCCTACGGCGTCGAGGTCGGCATCCACCGGCTGATGGACGGCTTTGCCCGCCACGGCGCCAAGGCGAGTGTGATGACCAATGCCGTCATCGCCGAACGCGCGCCCGACACGGTCAAGGCCATCGCCGAGCGTGGCCACGAAGTGCTGTCGCATTCCTACGCCATGGACGTGATCCCGGCGCTGTTGTCCGACGAGGACGAGCGCAAGAACATCGCGCGCTGCACGACGCTCCTGGAAAAAGCCTCGGGCCAAAAGATCGTCGGCTGGTTGTCGCCGCGCGGCACCTCGAAGCTGACCACGCCGAAATTGCTCGCCGAGGCCGGTTATCGCTGGTACGGCGACGTGTTCGACACCGACCTGCCTTACGTCGCCAACCTCGGCAACAACAAGATCGTCGCCATTCCGCTGTCCTACGACGTCAACGACATGCCATCGATGAAATACGGCCATCCGCCGCGCATGATGCTGGAATCGTTCAACGAGGTGATCGGCATCGCCCGCGCCCGCGATGACGAGCTGCGCATCATCGACGTCACCAGCCACGCCCACATCTTCGGCCACCATCGCGGCGCGCATTTCTATGAGCGCATCATCGAGCAGGCGATGACGTCGCCGGATATTTGGGTCGGCACCCGCGCCGAGATTGCTGATCACGTGCTGAGCGTGACCAACGCCTGAAGACCAAAACCTGCCGGGAGAAGCACGCTGTGATTCCGTTTGAAATGGTAGAGCCGAAATCGCTGCAGGAGGCGGTGGCGCTGCTCGATCCCGAGGAGCCGACGATCCGCGCCGTCGCGGGCGGCACCGCGCTGATGCTGATGATGAAGGCCGGCGTGTTCCAACCGACGCGGCTGATTTGCCTGCATGGCATCGAGCCGGAACATTCGCGCATCACGATCAATGGAAACGTCTTGCGTATCGGCGCCATGGCGACACTGAGCGACGTCGAGCACGACGCCAACGTTGCCGCGCGCCTGCCGGTGCTCAAGCGCGCGATGCGAACGCTGTCGAACGTGCGCGTGCGCAATGTCGCCCGCGTCGGCGGCGCGCTGGCGCACGGCGATCCGCACATGGATCTGCCGCCGGTGCTCGCCGCGCTCGGGGCGCGGGTGTCGATCGCCGGCCCGGACGGCAATCGCGAGCTGCCCGTCGAGGCGCTTTACTCAGGCTATTACGAGACCGTTCTCGACAAGAACGAGCTGATTACCGCGGTGACCGTGCCGGCGCTCGACGGCCGCAAGGCGGCCTATATGAAAGTCACCTCGCGCACCGCCGACGATTGGCCGGCGCTCGGCGTCGCGGTGTCGTTTGCCCATAAGGATGGCGCAATCCGCGATCCCATCGTCGTGGTCAGCGCCGCCACCGAAAAAGTCACCCGCATGGCGTCGGCCGAGAAAGCGCTGCAAGGCGCGGCGCCCGACGATGCGGCGCTGGCGCGGGCCGGCGAAGCGGCCGCCGCTGAGGCACAAATCCTCGCTGACGCTCATGGCTCGGCGGCTTACAAGCGCGAATTGCTGCGGGTCTATGTGCGGCGCGCGGTGCGGCAAGCGTTGGCCGAAGGCGCGCAGTAAGGTGCACTGATGAAGCAGGTCGGGCGAGATATCCCGCGCCTCGAAGTGCGCGCCAAGGTCACCGGCCGCACCGAATATGTGCACAATCTGCGCCTGCCCGGCATGCTCTACGGCAAGGTCGCGCGCTCAACGGTGCCGCACGGCCGCATCCGCAGCATCGACACGCGTGCCGCAAAAGCCGTCGCGGGCGTGTTTCGTGTTGTCACCGGCGAGGATATCCGCAAGCTGATCGCGGAGCCCTACTACGGTCCGGCGTTTCACGATCAGCCGATCCTGGCGCTCGACAAGGTGCACCATGTCGGCGAGCCGGTCGCCGCCGTGCTGGCGAGCGATCCGCATGTCGCCGAGCGCGCCGCGCAGCTGATCGAGGTCGAATACGACGAATTGCCGGCGGTCTACGACGAAGTCGCGGCGATGCAGCCGGACATCGTCGTTCATGACATGCTCAAACCCGCCGGCACGTTTGCCGATCTGAAACACCTCAAGGGCCGCAAGGGCACTAACGTCGCGCTCGACTATCACTTGCGGCGCGGCGACGTCGACGCCGCGATGTCTGGCGCCGCGCGCGTGCTTGAGCACACCTTCAAGACGCAGCAATGCCTGCACCTGCCGTTCGAGCCGTTCGTGTCGGTTGCCGAGCCCGGCGACGGCACGCTGACCATCCATACCTCGAGCCAGACGCCGTCCTTCGTGCGCACCGAGATCGCGCGGCTGTTCGGCTGGCCGGAAAATCGCGTGCGGGTGAAGGTGCCGTATCTCGGCGGCGGTTTTGGCGCCAAAGTCTACGTCAAGCTCGAGGCGCTGGTCGCGGCGCTTTCGATGCTGGTGCGCCGGCCGGTGAAGATCGCGCTGACCATGGAAGAGCAGTTCTACATGATCACCAAGCACCCGACGACGTTCCGCATCAAGAGCGGCGTCGACAAGGACGGCAAGGTGGTCGCTCGCGCCTGCGAGGTTTTTTGGAACGGCGGCGCCTATGCCGATATCGGCCCGCGGGTGACGCAGAAATCCGGCTTCACCGCACCGGGGCCTTACGACATCGACAATATCAGCATCGATTCCTATTCGCTCTACACCAACCGCACGCCGGCCGGCGCGCTGCGCGGTTTTGGCATTCCGCAACTGGTCTGGGCCTATGAGAGCCACACCGACCTGATCGCGCGCGAGCTCGGTATCGATCCGGTCGAGTTCCGCCGCAAGAATATTTTGCGCGAGGGCCGGCCGCAGGCAAGCGGCACGGCGATGCAGGACGCCGCCATTGCCGAGGTGCTCGACGCCATCGCCGCGCGCATGAACTGGAGCGCACCGTTCGATCGCGGCAGCGGCACCGTTCGCCGCGGCCGCGGCGTCGCCATCGGCTTCAAAGCCTCGATCTCGCCGACCACGTCGGTGGCGATCGTCAATGTGTCGGCCGACGGTTCGACGACGCTCTACACCAGCACCGTCGATATGGGGCAGGGCTCGGACACCGCCTTCGCCCAGATGGTCGCCGAGGTGCTCGATCTGGACTCCGAAGACGTCCGCATCGTGCATCCCGATACCGACGTGACGCCTTACGACATGGGCACACTCGGCTCCCGCTCGCTGTTCCACATGGGCAACGCGGTGCGGCTCGCCGCCGAAGACGCGCGCACGAAACTGCGCGCGCTTGCCGCCGAAGCCGGCCTGCCCGAAAACACCAATTATCCGCCGGCGGAGATTTTCAAGAAACGCTACGGCATGCAGGCCGGCAACGTCATCGGCACGGCGAGTTTCGTGCCGACCTATAAATCGCCCGACGCGCAGACCGGGCTGTCGGACAACGTCACGCCGTTCTGGATGATCGGCGGCGCGGGCGTCGAAGTCGAAATCGATACCGAAACCGGCCATGTGCGCGTCACCAAACTCGTCAACGCCGCCGATTGCGGCAAGCCGATCAATCCGGGCGTGGCGCGCACGCAGCTCAGTGGCGCCGCGATCATGCAGCTCGGCTTCACGCTGTCGGAAGACATGCGGCTCGACGGCGGCCAGGTGACCAACGCCTCGCTCGCCGACTACAAGATCCCCGGCATCCGCGACATTCCGCCGATGCAGAACGTATTAGTCGAGGCCGAGCAGCATTCCGGCCCGTTCGGCGCGAAGGGGCTCGGCGAGTCCGGCACTTTCGGCGTCTCGCCGGCGGTCGCCAACGCCATCCACGACGCCGTCGGCGTCCGCATCACCTCTCTCCCGATCACCGCCGAAGCGGTACTGCGGGCGCTACGCGCGCAAGCCGGCCAGCCACTCGAGGACGAATGATGAGCATGCAAAATATCAATTTCACGCTCAACGGCCAAGCGGTCTCGACCGAGATCGAGCCGCATCGCAACCTGGTCGAGCTGCTGCAGCGCTTCGATCTGTTCGGCGCGCGCGAAAGCTGCGGCCAGGGCCTGTGCGGCTGCTGCACCGTGCTGGTCGACGACAAGGCGGTGTCGGGCTGCCTTTATTTCGCGACCTGGGTCGACGGCAAGAGCGTCACCACCGTCGAATCGCTCGACGCCAATGGCGCGCTGTCGATCGTGCAGCAGGCCTTCATCGATTGCGGCGCCTTCCAATGCGGCTTCTGCACGCCGGGTTTTGTGCTCATGGTGCATCAATTGCTGAAGGAGCACCCGAACCCGAGCGACGACGACATCGTTCATTATCTCTCGGGCAATCTCTGCCGCTGCGCCGCCTATCCGGAAATCATCGAGGCAGTGAAGGTCGCGGCGCGGCGCTAACGAGCAAGTCGTTTCTCCATCATGATCGTGCGCTCGGTGCCACTGACTTTTTCGCCGACCGCGACGTAGCCTAATTTCTTATAGAAACCTTCCGCGGTAATGGAGGACTGCACGCTTAGCGTCGCCACCGATCGCTCATCGACGAAAACCGCGCGCGCCGCAGCGCCATCGAGATTCGCCGTTCCGACGATCGTGCCGTAAGCGATTGCCACGTAGAAGGGGCGGCCGGCGATGAGCGCGGCAATGCGCTGCGGCGAGAAGCCCGCCGCAAGCCGGGCGATAACATCTGCTGAGTAATCGCGTGCGTTGCTCTCGCGCAGCGTTCGGATCGCGACGCGGCAGATCGCTGCAGCGTCGTCCGTCGTCGCGGGCCTGATCTCAATGGCATCGCGCGGGGTCATGGCGCCCAGCGTATCAGGCCGAATGCACGGCCTCGATGAAGCGCTGCTTGATGGCGTGGCCATCGCGGATCGGCAGCACGCGCGGCACGTCTTCTTCGCTGATTCGCGCATTGACCAGGATCGGGCCTTCGCCCGTGTGCAGCAATTTGCGCACCGCGGCGGCTTCCTCGATGCGCGACATCGCGCGGGCGTGCTTGAAGCGGCAGGCCAGCGCCACCGCGACTAGGTCGATGCCGGAATGGGTGTGGCTCGCCTGCATGCCGGTCTCGCCGTAATGGGCATTGTCGAGCACGACGATCGCAAGGTTGTTCGGCTGCTTGACGCCGATGGTGGCGAGG
>JBEKKM010000098.1:0-22107 GCA_050010715.1 Xanthobacteraceae bacterium
ATCGACATGCACAAGGAGGGCGCGGCGCTGCGCTCGCTCCTCAACAACTTCGCCATCGCGGTGTCGCTCGGCCTGCAATACGGCGTGCCGCTCGACGAATATGTCGATGCCTTCACCTTCACCCGCTTTGAGCCGTCCGGCCCGGTGCAGGGCAACGACTCGATCAAGTTCGCCACCTCGATCCTGGACTACGTGTTCCGCGAGCTCGCGGTCTCCTACATGGAGCGCTTCGACCTCGCCCACGTCGATCCGACCGAAGGCGGCTTTGATGCGCTCGGCAAAGGCGTCGAAGAAGGCCGCCCGGCCACCGAAGGCCGCTACGTTTCCAAGGGTTTGACCCGCTCGCGCACCGACCGCCTCAAAGTGATGCAAGGCGGCGCCGACGTTGTTTCATCCTCCCCTGCAGGGGGAGGATCGGCCGGCGAAGCCGGCCGAGGTGGGGCTGGAGGAAAAGTCACCTCACTGTCCTCCGTAAGCCCGCGCGGCGAAATCGCCGGCTCGACCGCGCTCAAAGCCGAGCCCGAACAAAAAATCTCGCCGACCCAGGAACTCGAGCACCTCGCCGAAGCCCGCGTTCACGCCAAAATCGCCGCCGCCGAACGCCGCGCCGAGGCCAAGGCGAAAGGCTATGAGGGCGAGATGTGCTCGGAGTGCTTGAATTTCACGCTGGTGCGCAATGGCACGTGTTTGAAGTGCGATACGTGCGGAAGCACGACGGGGTGCTCGTAATTCTCTGAATCGTCATGGCCGGGCTTGACCCGGCCATCTACGACTTAGAGGGGGCGGCCGAGAGAGGCCGCCCTTTCTTGCTGTGGACAGCAAAAACCGACCTTGACAGCCTGTGCGTCCGACAGAACATTCCAAGAACACGATTCGCTTAGTGAGGGAGCAATGGCGAAAAGGCGGACAAGCGAACGCTTTTCACGCCTCCAAGTTTGACAACAAACTCCGCTATCGACATTGCATCGAGTAAAAAGCCGAGGCGCGGCGAGTTGAAAAGCTCTTCGTGCGTCACCTTCGCTGCTAACGCATCGACCTTGTCATAGAATTCTTGCGGGGGGCACCAAATCTCAAGCTTTGCCCGCTCAACTTTCAGCTCATCGTCGGAGAGTCGATCTGGCGGAGAGGCCGTTTCTAGTGTCATGTCATGATGCTTGGTGATTTGGCGGGGGTCATTCCCTGATTATAAAATCGTCTTTTCGCAGCAAGCGTAGCCCAGGTGGATTGCAGCGTAATCTGGGAACAACATACAGGCCGCAAGGCTACCCCGGATCTCGCTTTGCTCAATCCTGGCTACGGCGGCCGCAAAACCATCACGCCCGCTGGCGATCGTTGTCGATCGGCAGCACCTGGCCGCTGATCGACTTGGCCGCGTCGGAGGCGAGGAACACCGCGAGCGCCGCGATGTCTTTCGGATCGATCATCGCCTTGATCGACTGCTCGGCCATCGCCGCGGCGCGCACCTCCTCGATCGACCTGCCGCTGATCTGGGCGCGGCCGGCGAAGACGCGCTCGATGCGGTCGCCCTCGACCGCGCCGGGCGCGATGGCATTCGCCCGGATGCCCCACTCGCCGAGCTCGATCGCCAGCGTCTTGGTGAAGCCGATCACGCCCCATTTGGTGGCGGCGTAGGGGCTGCGATTGCGAAAACCAAAGCGGCCGGCGACCGACGACATGTTGATGATGACGCCGGCTTTCGATTGCTTGAGATGCGGGATCGCAAGCCTGGTGACGTCGAACATGGCGGTGAGATTGACCGCGACCACCTTGTCCCAGTCGTCCGGCGGATAATCGGCGACCGGCAGCGTCATGCCCGAAATGCCGGCATTGTTGATCAGCACGTCGAGCCCGCCCAGATGGGCGACCGCAACCGGCACCATGTGCTCGATGTCGGCGCGGCGCGCCATGTCGTAGCGCCGCGCGATCAGGCCGGGAATCTCCTTGGCGATCGTCTCGAGCGCCGTGGTGTCGATGTCGCAAACGAACACGCTGGCGCCGGTCGCGGCAAACGCGCGTGCGAATTCGCGGCCGATGCCGGCGGCGCCGGCGGTGATCAAAACCCGTTGCGGCATTGTCCCTCCCTCCCCTGTTGCATCTTCGTCGCTACGCTTGCATGAAAGCAAGCGCAGCCCAGTGTGGCTTTGTTCCGCCAATCTGCAGACCAGAGATGGCGCAATAGGCTTCGCTATTGTGCCCGCTTCGGATATAATATCCCCATGAAAACCGAGTTGCTGAGCAAAGCCCTGGAGCGCATCGAGAACTGGCCGGCGGACGCGCAGGATCAGCTAGCCGAGATTGCGTTCGACATCGATGCCGGCCTTAAGGACGTTGTCTACGAGCCGACCGACGAGGAGAGCGCCGGCATCGAGCGCGGCCTGCGCGATGCGGCCGAAGGACGCTTCGCAACCGATGCGGAGGTCGCGGCGGCATTCGCCCGGCTCCGCGACGCGTGAAGGCGGCGGCCAGACTGCCTCAAGGAGTCACCAAAATGCTCGCCGTTTCGCGCCGCGACGCCCTGCTTGCGCTCGCTGCTACCCCAATCACCTCCACCCCAACCCGAGCCCAACCCGTCATGACCACGCCCTCCGGACTGAAAATCATCGACACCCAACCCGGCACCGGCGCCTCGCCGAAGACCGGCCAGACTTGCGTCATGCACTACACCGGCTGGCTTTATGAGAACGGCACCAAGGGCAAGAAATTCGACTCATCCGTCGACCGCAACGAGCCCTTCGAGTTCAAGATCGGCCTGCACCAGGTCATCGCCGGCTGGGACGAAGGCGTCTCGACTATGAAGGTCGGCGGCAAGCGCACGCTGATCATTCCGCCGGATCTCGGCTACGGCGCCCGCGGCGCCGGCGGCGTCATTCCGCCAAACGCCACGCTGATCTTCGACGTCGAGCTCATCGGCATCAAATAGCTCGCGGCGGCCGCGCAATCGGTTCGAACGGCGTCGTCCGCACGGCGCGCTACGGCATTGCGCGCCGCGCCGGATTTTTGCTGCGTCCCGTTTGAACCTCGAAGCCGGACAATTGTCTTACAGGTGAAGGCCAATACAAAAACGCCTCGCTTAGAGGAGGTCGATATGACCCGGCGCGATCAGGAGCTTTTGAACCGGCAGCTGCGCGGACTTCACATCCAGCCCCGCCACAACGGCACCATGATACTGGCGATCGTCGCGATATTCCTGGCCGGCATCTTCCTCGGCAACTTGCGTTCCGAGGCCCGCGAACCGGCACACTTCAACACTGTGGAAGCGGCGCTCGCCGCACCGAGCGGATCAAACCTGGCGGTATTGCGATAAAGGGCAGCGTCAGGCTGAGCGCCCTGGCCTCCGAGCGGTTTTCGGGTCGCGCCATGGTCGGAAACGCCTCATGTTAAAACAGGGTTATAATATCGTTAAAACCCTTGGCAGGCGAATCGAATCGTGCAAGTTTGATTCGCGGCGAGGGTTTTCGCTCAACAAGCTTAAAGCGGCCCCGGTCCGTCTTGTCGGTCCGGGGCCGGGCAAAAAACAGCGGGCTGGCAATCCCTTAGGTGCGGATGCGGCTCGGTGATCGCGGCGCCATGGGCTAAGTCGCGCACCGAATTTGCGCTTCTGGGGAGTTTTGCCATCTCGCTGTGCCCGTTGCGCGCGGCTCTCGCCCTGTCGGCGGCCCAGGACCGGCCGCCGCAACCGCGAGGCCGTTTGATGAGCATCGAAACCTGGACCGCGGAGCGCATCGAGCAGCTCCGGCACTGCGTCGGCTCCGGCCTGACCTGCAGTCAGATCGCCGCCGAGATCGGCGTCACCCGCAACGCCGTCATCGGCAAAATTCACCGCCTCGGCCTGTCGCCAGCGCGGCCCGCGGGTGCCTCGGCGCGTTCTTGCCCTCCGCGCGCCCGGCACCCGCGGATTTCGCCGTCGAGCCGGCTGTTGCGCTTGATCGGCGCGGAGGCGCCCGGCATTGCCGGCGACGCCGCCGCCGAGCCGGCGCCCATCGACAGCGCGCAGCGCTGCTCGCTGCTCGAGATCGCACAAGGCAAATGCCACTGGCCGATCGGCGATCCGCAAACCTCGGATTTTGCCTTTTGCGGCAATGACGCGGTCACCGGCTTCTCATACTGCGCCGGTCACGCCCGCATGGCCTACCGGGTCCCGGCGCGACGGCGGGCCTAGCGCGCCGACCGCGCCGCGCGGCGCCGGTATTGCTACCGGCAAGGTCCGTCGTGGTCCTTCTGAGCCATGGCCCGCTCGCGCCGGCAATCGCTGCTGAAGGTTTGTCCACCGCAGGCGCAGACCGGCCGGAACGACAGGCCGCAGGAATGCGGCGCGCGCGCGCAGCGGCCCTCCGCATCGGCGCGCTTGCAGGTGCCCGGATCCAACTCACACCACAGGCCGGTATCGCAGCCCAGCCCGGCGTGGCCGGCGCAAGTCCCGCCGATGCCGACGGCGCGTGCATTGTCGGTCCGCCCGATCAGCGCGACCAAGATCAGCGCAATTACGATAGCCAGCGTTCTTGACGGCATGTTGCCCTCCCCAGGCCGCGCAAATTATCGCAACATTGTGGGGCAAGCGAGCGCCACCGGCACCGTGCGGCGGTCGCGGTGATGGTATCCAGGCGCGCCGGTCGCGGCGCCATGGTAATCCCGTAGGGCTCGGAAACTATTCGCTAATTTAAATTCGAGCGGGTCGATATTTTATCGCCGGCTGTTGCCGCGGCGCCACCTCTGCCGCGCCCCTGCCATGCTAGTCGTGGTCATAATAGAGGACGCGAACCATGACCAAGATCTGGAAGCTTGCTGTCGCCTGCGCATTTACGGTGACGGCCGTTCCGGCCTTAGCGGCCGATCTGCCGGCGCCGGCGCCAGTCTACAAGGCGGCGCCCGTCGTCGCGCCGTCATACAGTTGGACGGGTTTCTATCTGGGCCTCAATGCCGGCTATAGCTGGGGCGACCGCGACATGCAGTTTTTCAACGGCGATCCGGCCTTCTACGCGCTGGCTCTGGCCGGCGGCGAAATCCCAGCCACACTCGCTCCCAATCCTCAAGGATTCGTCGGCGGCGGCCAGGCCGGCTACAACATGCAGAGCGGTTTCGTCGTCTATGGCATCGAGACCGATATCCAATATGCCAACGTGAAGGGCACAGCCGTGGCCGCCACGTCCATTCTTCCGTTTCCGAATATTTCGACCGCGGCGCAGGAAAAGCTGGATTGGCTGGGCACGCTGCGCGGTCGCCTCGGCGTCAGCAACTCGGATTTTCTGCTCTACGCGACCGGCGGCCTTGCCTACGGGTCACGCCTCGGCATCGTCGAGCACCGTGGTGACCGGTCCGCCCGGCAATTCATGCGCCAACAATCTTTATTGCAGCGCCGGCGCGGTCAGCACCACCAGAGCCGGCTGGACCGCGGGGCTGGGCGCGGAATATGCCTTCGCCCGACCGTGGACCGTGAAGCTCGAATATCTCTATTACGATCTCGGCAGCGCGACCTATAACCAGCCGTCATTGAGCGTGCCGACGACGGGCATGCAGGCAACCGCGCATTTCAACGGCAGCCTGATTCGCGCCGGCGTGAACTACAAGTTCTGAACGCGCTTTCGAACCGCAAGCCTGATCCGCGGCACAGCGCCGCGTTGCACACATCACAATTCTGACTATGCGCGTGGCACGCGCCCGCCACGTTCGTTGGGGAAAATCCAACGCCCGACTCACCTCTCGCGGTGCTAACCTGACCATCATGGACCATGGGCCAAATTCTTGGGGGCGAGTGTGACCCGCGAAAATATTCTTTACCTCATTATCGGCGCGCTGGTGATCGTCATCGCCGCGCTCAGCTATCAGCTCTATCAGGACCGCAAGCAGCCCGAGGGCATGCGCATCGATCTCGGCCCCAACGGCTTGTCGATCGAGAAGAAATGACAAGCCGGTCCACCGCACGCTCAGCCGCGTTTTCGCCGCCACAGCGCGTCGAGGCTCAACGGGCCTGCCCCGGCAACGGCGAGATAGAGAAAGATGAAGCAATAGAGGATCGCGCCGTCGCCGCTATTGAGGATCGGAAAGAAGCCGCGCGGCGCATGGCTGTGAAAATAGGCAATCGCCATCTCGCCCGACATGATGAAGGCCGCCGGCCGCGTGAACAGGCCGAGAGTGACCAAAATGCCGCCGATGAACTCGATGCAGCCGGCGCACCAATACAGAGTCAGAATGGGCGGCGTCGGCAGCGGCGATGGGAATCCGAACAGCCGCGATAGGCCGTGCTCGAGGAACAAAAGACCCACCATGATGCGCAGGATGCTGAGCACGTAGGGCTCAAGCGCAGCGAGCATCCCGGCAAAGCCGGCGGCGGACTTGACGTCAGAATGGCTTGGAATTTTGGCGGTGGTCTGATCCATAATGATGCAACCTCGTCGCCGCCCCGCGTTGACGATCTAACCCGCGGGGCGGCTTTGCGCACATCACAAAATCCTGATTAGGCGTGCCCGGAATAAACCTAGCGGCGGCTGCGGCCGCCCTCGCCGCCGCAGGATCGATTGGAAAATCCAACACCCGACTCACGCCGCGCGGTGATAACCTGCCGAACAACATATCACTGGGGTAATCTGGGGCGATCTGGTGGCGAGTGTGACTCGCAACATTATTCTTTACCTGATCATCGGCGCGCTGGCGATCGTCTTCGCCGCGGTCACCTATCATCTCTATCGGGAGCACAAGCTGCCCGAGAGCGTGCACTTCCATCTCGGCCCGAACGGCTTGTCGATCGAGAAGAAATAGCGCGGCATGTCGCCGAGCATGCCGGCCCGATCGCACCGACCGCGTCCTACTCCTCCGGCTCGGTGGTAAAAAACAACGGATAGCCTTTGCTCTTGCCGAGCTCGGTGGCTTCCTTGGCCTTGGTCTCGGCGACGTCGCGGGTATAGACCGCGATCACGCAGGCGCCGCGGCGGTGCGCCGTCATCATCACGCGATAGGCCTGATCCTCATTCATGCGGAAAACCGCTTTGAGCACCTGCACGACGAATTCGCGCGGCGTGTAATCGTCGTTGAGCAAAATGACTTTGTAGAGCGGCGGCCGCTGCGTCTTCGGCTTCACCTTGGTGCGCGGCTTTTCGAGAGTTTTGGACATCGAATTCGCTCTGCGCCCAGCCCGGTGGCAGACGCCGACAGCATAATTCAAACCGCAAACCTATCCCAGCGCGTCGCGGCGCCATGCCGCCTAGATTGCGGAACCGCCAGCGATTGGTGGCGTTGGCTGCGCCGCTGTGCGAAAATCACCGCCTGTCATTCATTGCGAGGGTCGCCATGCACATCCTCTGGATCGTCATCATCGGTTTTGTCGCCGGCATCATCGCGCGCTTCTTGGCGCCGGGGTCGAACAATCCGGCAGGCTTCATTCTCACCACGGTGCTTGGCATCGCCGGCGCCTTCGTCGCAACCTTCATCGGCCAGGCAATCGGCTGGTATGGCCCGGATCAGGGCGCGGGCCTGATCGGCGCCGTGGTCGGCGCGCTGCTCGTGCTGTTTATCTGGCACCGGCTGGTGTCGGCGCACAAGATTTCCGACCCCGGTGAACGACGCTATCTATAGTCGGCGGCGCTCAGCGCGCCCGCGGCCGGAGCGTTTTTAGCGCCCGATCGATCCGGTGCGCAGCGGGCGCCGCGTGATGCGGCGTTCGACCACGACCGCGCGCGGCGAGCCGGCCCGGCCGGCGATGGTGAAACGGTTGACGTCCTTGCGCTGACCCATGCGCAGCACGGCGCCGCGGGCCTCGTCGCTGGAGACATCCATCAGTGACGCCACGATCTCGATCTGCTCGCTGAGCTCTTCCGTCAGGCCCTGCGCCGCCTGCACCGCTTCCTCGACCGTCGGCGGGTCGCGCCGTACCCGGCGCCGGCCATCCTTCGTGTCCCATATGTCGCTCATGTGCCACCCTTCTTATTGCGCTGTCTTGGCTTACGATCCTGGCATACAAAATGTATTATCAGCCATTTGCCGCATTGCAACAAGGAAATTGTGCAGTGCACTCACAAGGATTTCATCGGCCGTGACTATGGCTAAAAACGACGGCGGCCGATGTGCCAAACGGCACACCGGCCACCCTGTTAACTTTGCTTTGGCCGCCGTAGCGGCGGCTCAACGCGCCGGCATCTCGCTGAACAGCACGCCGCCCTTGCCTTTCGAATTCTTCGCGGTCTCAACCAGCGACACGGTGACCTGCTCCGGCGTGGTGCCGGCGTTCTTCACCACGGCGGCGGTGATGTCCTTCACCAGGCCGCGCTTCTGCTCGAGCGTGCGGCCTTCCAAAATATAAACGACGACTTCGGGCATGAACTATCCTCCTTGGTTTTGCGACGAACGCGCTGATCGTGTTCGGGAGCGGCGGCATTGCCCCGCAATCGGGCCCGCATTATCTGCAACTTCAGGGACCTGCACAACACGGAGCCGACAATGAAACGTTTTGCATTTTCCGTTGGCCTCATGGCGCTGGGGCCTTGCTGCTGTCACGCCGGCGCGCGCCGATTATGCGGTCGTGCGTTTTGATAGCCGCTATTGCCAGATCTGGTGGGACGGCAGCGCGACCCCGTGGGGCGTCAACTGGACCAAGGTCGCCATGACGCCCGACTGGGCGTCGGCCGATTCCGCCCTGTACGCCGCGATCTCCGCCAGGATCTGTAACTGACGGCCCGTGACCAGCGGCCAATGAACTTTTCTGCTGCCGCAAGCGACAGATAGCGGGTGCGTGGCCGCTACAGGCTTGCCTGAATCCGACCACGTACTATCGGAACGTTCCCCGAAAAGGGAACAACAGGGAGCTGGAAATGAAAGGTTTGCTATTTGGGATTGGCGCTGTGGCGCTTGGTCTCGCGGCGGCGACGCCGGCGAATGCGGACTTCGCCGTGGTCAAGTTCAAGGATAACGGCGCTTGCCGCGCCTGGTACGACCACACCGCCAAGCCCTGGGGGACCTCGCAGGTTCTCTGGGTCAGCGAGCCGAGCTGGGATGTGGCACAGACCAAGGGCGACTATGCGATGAAGCACCACTGGTGGAAGGCTTGGTGGAAGTAAGCCTGTCGTCGCTTGCCTTCGTCTAGCGCCGCCCGCCGAACGACCGGCGGGCGGCTTTTGTTTTTGTTGGTCGTGCGTAAAATGCAGCGCCGCGCTGGCGCGCGCCTATCGGGCCTGCGATCGCGCGCTTAGTTGGCGCTGAACAGCCGGCGCAGCACCGGCCCGAGGCCGTGCTCTTCCGGCTTCTTCCTCGGGGCGGCGGCAAACGCCGGTTGCGGGCCGCGCGGCGGCTGCAGGCCGGCGGCGGCAGGCTTTTTGATTGCGTCCTTTTGCGGCGCCAACGGGACCGGAGAAACGGCCGCGGCATTGGTCGCAGCCGGCGGTGAAGCCTCAGTCACCGGTGGACTCTCCGACAGCGCGGCAACGCTCGCCGGCGCCGCCGAAGTCGAAACCGCGCGCGAGTCGCTCGGCGCAGGCGCCGGGACTTGCGCCGTCATAGGCGGCGGCGCAATCGGCTGCGCACTGGCTGTGACAGGCGGCGGGCTCGGTTGGCGCGTGGCCGCCGGCGCGCTCGGTTGAATGCCTGCCTGCACTTTGGCGGGAGCCGCCGGAGCGATCGGCGCAGCGGTGGCGACGGGCGCTATGACAGGCGCCGGTGTCGCGGCGGCAACCGGCGCTGCAGCGGGTGCGGCGGCTTCGGCCGGCTGCACCAGCGAATGCACGACGACCAAGGTCTTGCCGGCATCGGCCACCGCACCGGGCGCCGAGCGCTCGGCCAGCGACAACACCACGGCGGCACCGGCCGTAGCCCCGATCGCCGTGGCGACGACCACGACCCGGGCGGTGCGCATGAAATTGGGTGCGGGGGCGAGATAGCCCCATTCGGGATGAAAATTCCCGGCAAACCGCATCACAACCTCCAAAGGCAAACTAAGTTGAGCGTATCCGGTATTTGCAACTTCCGATTACTACACCGACGATGACCAAAACGCCTCACTGCGATACGAGTTCCGCCGCTTCAGAGACTTCGATTAGCATGATCCGCCACTGCTACAAGACACTGTAAACACGAAATTTATGAGCTGTTGCCAATAGGCATCAATTGTGGCGCAAGTTGCCGTCTATTCCCCCGCATTTTACCGCTCGACCGCACCCCATTGTGCATAAGTAGCGCCGGCGCGGCCGGCGTCACAGCGAGGTCGAGTACATCCGCCCGGTGGAACTCGAGGTTGTACCAGAGCCGCCGATGCGATCGCCCATCGAGGCGATCCACGACGGAATGCCGCCGATCGCGGACACGACGTGCAGCGTGGCGCCGACGACGTGGTCCTTGATCTCGATCGTCCTGGTCAGAAGCGACTTCGATTCGGGCGCGGGGTCAGCCACGGGCGCAGTGCCCACCGGCTGATCGGCCTGCGCGATCAAGAGCGGCGCGTGCGGCGGCAGAACCGGAGCAGTCGCCACCTTGGTTCGCGCCGGGACCGGCTTGGCTATGACCGCCGTCGCGACGGCGCGCGGAGCCGGCAGCGGGGCTGCGGCCGGCGCCGGCGGTTCGGCCGCCTCCAAGCGGGCGTCCGCGATCGCTGCATCTTCCGCGGCGTGGCGGTTCTTCTCTGCCGCCGTCTGGGCCTTGAGATAGTCGATGATCACCGCGTGCTCGTCGCGCACGAGCTGCATCATTTCCGCCGAAGCCGGCACCACCTGTTCGGTCGCCGGATGTGACGCCGCGGCATGATTGAGCTGGTATTGGGCGATGATGACGCCGCCGAGCACGCTGACGAATGTCGCGGGCAAAACGTCGACGACGAGCTTGCCGACGAACCGCTTGAGCAAGGGCGCTTCGTGCCTCGGCGCCAAACTTTTCGAAGCCAAGTTCGGCTGCGCCAAATTCGTCGGAGCCAAGTTCTGCGGCGCCACGTACTTCACAAGTCCGGTCGGCTGGGTCGCTTGGTGCTGCATCGTCCCGTCCCTCTGACCATCCCGTTTTTCAAACGGCCGGTTGAATTTCAAACATCTGTTCTGGGCGGCCGAAGGCCCAGAAAAAGGAATTTTTGCGGCATTCCCCAGTTTTTTGCGGCGCCGACGGGCTCAAACCCGCCGGCCGAGCCCCCCCGTGGCCCAGCGGCTGACCAGTTGCGCCAGCCATTCTACCGCTTCCTCGTCGAGCACCAGCCCCAGCGGCGGATCGGCTAACTGCTCGCGATTACGCAGAAAAACGCTGCATTGGCCGACCAGCCACACGGCGGCCGCGGTCAGCGTCCGTTGATCCGCCTCGGGCTGGAACCGGCGCACGAGTTCCACGGCCAGCCCCATGAAGGGGGCGGCTTCCTCGCTGAGCAATTTGCGGAACACCGCGGTCGGCCGCACCGTCTCCCAATTGAGGATGCGCATGTGCCGGCTGTATTCGTCGCGGCCCAATAGCGGGCGGAGCTGGCGGCGGATGAACTCGGCCATCGCCGCCTCGCGCGACATCGCCTTCATCTCGTCGGCATGTTCGAGCTGCTGGTCGGTCAGGGCCCGCAACGCCGCGCGCAAAACCTCGCGATAAAGCCCATCCTTGCCGTCGAAATGGTAATTGATCGCGGCCTGGTTGACGCGGGCCTTGGCGACGATGGCGCGGATCGAGGTGGCGTCGTAACCGCGCTCTGCGAACAGCCGTTCCGCGGCCTTCATGATCCGCTCGCGGGTTATGTCGGACGGCCGCGTCACGATTGCGCCATTTTTCAAACTCTTGTTTGAATTCCAAATAGACCCCCGGCGGCCGGAATGCAAATGCCGTTTGCGGTGTTGATACCGGGGATGCGGCGCCGCCTATACGTCGTGCGGCGGTCATACTATTCTTGCAGGCATAACAGCCGTTCCAACAGAAGCGGGAGGGTCCCCCAAATGAACATGCAAAAACTGCCGTCCGACATCATCGGGCTATCCAAGGTCATGCCGCCCCTGTCGCGGCGCGGTTTCATGTCGAGTTCCGCCGCCGCCGCCGCGGGCTACACGCTCGCCGCCGGCCCGGTGCGCGCCGATGCCATCCAGACCGACGCCAACGGACTGAAGGCCGGCATGGCCGATGTCGCGGTCACGGGCGGCAACATGCCGGTCTATTTCGCGCGGCCGGCCAATGTGCAGAACCCGCCGGTCATTCTTGTCTGCATGGAAATCTTTGGTCTGCATGAATGGGTCAAGGATATTACCCGCCGCGTCGGTCATCTTGGCGCCTTCGCCGTCGCGCCAAATTATTATTTCCGTTCCGAAACGGGCGGCGTCGACCTGACCAAGATCGACGACATGTCGAAGATCTTCCCGATCGTCAACAAAAAGACCGACACCGAGCTGTTCGCCGACCTCGATGCCACTGTGGCCTGGGCGAAGTCGCAGGGCGGCGACACCAACCGGCTCGGCATCATGGGCTTTTGCCGCGGCGGCCGTAACGTCTGGCACTATTCGACGCACAATCCCAACCTGAAGGCTGGCGTCGCGTTCTACGGCACGCTGATCGACAAGAACGACGCCGCGCCAAAGAGCTCAATCGAGCTTGCGGCCGAAGTGAAAGAGCCCGTGCTCGGCCTCTACGGCGAAGCCGACACCGGCATCACGCCGGATCAGGTCAAGCAGATGGAGGATGCCCTCAAGGCCGCCGGCAAGATCGCGGAGTTCCATGAATATCCCGGAGCGCCGCACGGTTTCGTCGCCGATTATCGGCCGAGTTACCGCAAGGAAGCAGCCGAAGATGCCTGGAACAAGATGATCGCCTGGTTCAAGAAGTACAAAGTGCTCAGCTAGGCGATTATCGTCGAAGCAAGACGCGGCGCTTGCGAGCGCCGCGTTTTTCATGTCCGATCCACCAATGCCGGTCTTCATCTGTAACACCTGCGGCACGCAGTTTACGCCCTCCGAGAAGGAGCCGGCGCGCTGCCCGATCTGCGATGAAGAGCGCCAGTTCGTGCCGCCGTCGGGCCAGACCTGGACCACTCACGAAGCACTGGCGCGCCGCCACACCAACACTTTCCGCCAGCACGAGCCAGGCCTGATCGGCATCGGGACTGTGCCGGCCTTCGCCATTGGCCAGCGCGCGCTGCTGTTGCGCACCGCCAAAGGCAACGTGCTGTGGGACTGCATCTCGCTCATTGACGAGGCCACCATCGCCATCGTCAAAGGCCTCGGCGGGCTCTTCGGCATCGCCATTTCGCACCCGCATTACTATTCGTCGATGGTCGAATGGGCGCATGCCTTTGATGCGCCGATCCATCTTCATGCCGCCGACCGCCAATGGGTGATGCGGCCCGATCCGGCGATCAAATTCTGGGACGGCGATACGCTCACACTTGCCGACGGCGTGACGCTGATCCGGGCCGGCGGCCATTTCGCCGGCGGCACGGTGCTGCACTGGGCGCAAGGCGGCGATGGCCGTGGCGCACTCTTGTCCGGCGACATCGTGCAGGTCATTCCCGACCGCAAATTCGTCACCTTCATGCGCAGCTACCCGAACATGATCCCGCTGTCGGCGCCTTCGGTCGAACGCATCGGCGCGCTGCTTGCGCCTTACCAATACGACGTCATCCACGGCGCCTGGTTCGACCGCACGATTCCGCGCGACGGAAAGCAAGTCGTGCAGCGCTCGATCGTGCGCTACGTCGCCGCGGTCCGCGGCGATGGCTCGGCTGAGTTGAAATAAAGGAAAACAAACAAATGGCTCGCATCGACGACGTCAAACGCGAAAACCTTTCGCCGCGTCAGCAACAGCTCCACGACGACTTTTTGAAGTCGCGGCCGCGCAATACGCTGACCGGACCGTTCTCGGTCCTGATCCACACCCCCGACATCGCCGAGCCGGCCGACCATCTGGTCAACTATTACCGCAGCAACCCAAAGCTCGGCCGCCGCCTCATCGAGCTGATCATCCTGATGCTCTGCCGCAGCGCCACCGTGCAATATGCCTGGTCGGTGCACGAGCCGCATGCGCTCAAGGAAGGCATTACGCAAGACGTCATCGACGCCATCCGCGCCAGGAAGCGGCCGGATTTCAAGCGCGACGACGAGCGGCTGATCTACGACTTCGTCACCGAGCTGCTTGCCAACAAGACCGTCAGCGCGGCGACATTCGAGCGCACCAAGGCGGCCTTCGGACTTGAAGGCGTCATCGAAGCCGTCACCTGTTCCGGCCTCTATGGCATGATCGGCTTGGTGCTCAACGTGTTCGATATTCCGCCGCAGCCCGGCAGGCCGCTGAGCTAAAGCATCATCCGGAAAACCTGTCCCCGAACTCGATCGGAGCCAACTAGCCCTAGCTCAAAGCCGGATTTATCTACATCAAAACACGCGTTGAGCCCCGAGGTGACGCCGCCGCCAAAGGCTAGAGATCGCTTTCCGGCAGTCCAGAAAATCGCTAATATACAAGGTGCTGCGGGGTCTATCCGGATAACACGCTGAATCTACACTGCTTTCCACTGCCGTGGACGTTGCGTTGGGACGTGCGATGAGTCACTGGCGTTGGTCAATTCAGGCAGGCGTTCTGGCCGCGCTCGCGGCCGGCGCCGCGGCGCATGCTCAGGCGCCGGGCCAACTGCAATCCGCCATGATCGCAGCCGAGACCCCAGCGCAAGGCCAACCGGCGTCAGGCCAACTGCAATCTGCCGCCCCAGATAGTGATAATGCGTTCATACGCTTTTTTCGCGACGGCGAATGGTATGGTTCGTGGGGATACAGCAAGCAATGGTGGGCTCCGACCGACATTCATGTTTCGCAGCCATCCCTGGGCAACGACTTCACCATTCACAACGTCCAAGGCTCCGATCAATTCGCGTTTTCGGATCTTTTTCAACCGACTGATCTGTTTGGGCCAGAGTACAACATCCGCATCGGCCGGTTCGTCAATGACGACCGCACGATCGGCGTGGAATTGAGTTTGGATCACTCCAAGTACACCACCAATTTAGGCCAATTTGCCCAGGTGACAGGACTGGTTGCGGGCGTGCCGACGAATGCGTCCTACCAGCTTACCAGTCAAAATTTTTCCGAGGTGCTGCATAACGGCGCCAATCACGTGATGGCCAACGCGGTCTATCGGTATCCCTTGATCGGCCAGACCAACGAAACTCTCAGCGTCGCTGCCATCGCCAAGGCCGGCGTGGGTGTAATGCTGCCGCACACCACGGATACGGTGCTCGGATATACCAACAACGTGGGCTTAAAAACGCTGGGCAACTCGGTCGGCCTTACCAACGGCTGGTGGCAGTTGAATGGCGTGACCACAGGCGCGGAACTTGGCTTTCGCGTCGTCCTGTACAAGCCGGTTTATCTGGAGCTGACTGACAAAGTCGCCTACGCCTACCTCGGCGATCTGCCGGCCTATCAGGGAACCTTGCGGGAATCTCTGTGGATGAACGAGATCGTTTTCAGCATTGGCTTTACCTACGACGGTACCTCGACGTCCGGGCGTCACTAAAGGCATTCCCCGTCATGGCGCGCCCCATAAGGCGCGCGCAACGGACGGCATAGTTTTGCGAGCACAGGACTAAATCCGGCACTCTTCTCAATTGACCATGCCGAAAACGTAGAGAACGAGGCCGGCGAGCAGCAACAGATACTGCGGCAGTAGCGCCGATTTCAGCCGCGCGCCGCGGCGGCCGAACAGCATGAAGCGCGCTTCGACCTCGAAGTTCGACTGACCCGGCCGCCGTGCCTCTTGCACCAGCGGAATAAGCGCAAGCGTGGCGACGCCGAACACCACCGACAACGTCAGGCACGCCATCGACGCGATACGCAAGCCGTCATTGGAAAATTCCACGCCCGACGCCACCCAGGCCAATAGCGCGATGGTGGCGAGCAGGACGTAGCTCGAAGCGCTGTTGACGAATTCCAGCGCCTTGGCCTGGGCGTCGCTCGGCAGTCCGTTCATAGCGTTGCTCCCGGATAATTGATGAACCTAGCAAATGCTCGGTCCTGTTCCAGGCTGAAAACGCGCTAGAATGTCATCGGGAGATTCAGCATGATGTCCGACCGCAGAGGTTTTCTCGCGCTCTTTGCCGCGGCCGTCGCAACGCCTAAGCTTGCGCAAGCCTCCTCCACGACTGACGCCGCCATGAGTCCTGTCACCGCCTACGCATTCTCATTCGCCGGCCTGCAAGGCGAGCCGATCCGGTTATCGGATTTTGCCGGCAAGCCGATCGTCGTCGTCAACACCGCATCGCTGTGCGGTTACACGCCGCAATATGCCGGACTGGAACAGCTTTATAAGCGCTTCCACGAGCGCGGGCTGATGTTGGTCGGCGTGCCGTCGAACGATTTCGGCGGCCAGGAACCGGGCGGCGTGGCCGAAATCACCGAGACCGCGAACCAGGAATACGGCGTCACCTTCCCGCTTGCCGCCAAGGCCGAAGTCGTCGGCCCGAACGCGCATCCGTTCTACAAATGGGCGGCGAGCGAGCGGCCGTTGGAAACGCCGAAGTGGAATTTCCACAAATATCTGGTCGGCCGCGACGGCCACATCGCCGCAGTCTTCCCCACCGCCGTCGAGCCGATGGAAGCGCGCGTGGTCGACGCGGTTGCGAAGGAGCTCGGCCGCGAATAGGCCGCACGTCCGTCAGCTTCCCTTCAGCGACGCGATCAACGGAAAGAACACGTCCTGCCAAGTCACCGGCGCGGTTTTGAGCTCGCCGGTCTTGGCCATGAAGGCGGCGAGCTTCATCAGCCCGGTCGGCGCCACTGAAAAGACAATGGAGCCGTCGGTGAGCATGCCGATGACGCCGTCGCGCGGCAGCCGCGACGCTTCGGCCCTGAGATAGGTGTCGGCCGCCGGCAGCGGCTCATGGGCAAGGTAGGTGATGCCATCCTCGACCGCGGCGATCAGAACTCTCGCGACCATCGGATTGGCATCGACAAAACTTTTCTGCGCGCCGAGCGCGACGCCGGTCATCTCCTCGCCGAGCACGTCCTTCGAGGTGGTGACGGTATGAATCTTGTCGCTCTTCTTCAGCACGGAGATGAACGGGGCGGTGGCCACATAGCCGGAAATGATCCGGCCGGAGACCAGCGCCGCGGTGGCATCGGGATGCGGCATGGCGACCAGGAGCTTATCGAGATGGCGATAGTCGCCGAACGTCTGCTCCGCCGCTATGCGCATCACCACCGCTTGCGGCGAGGTGGTCGCCGGCACCGCGATCTGGTCGTTGTCGCCAAAATCGGCCAAGGTCTTGATGTCCGGCTTGTTGGTCATCAGCACGAAGGAATTGGCGCCCAAGGCCGCTAATCCCGCGACATTCTGATGCCCCTTGGTCTTCTCCCAGGCGATCAGCAGGCTGGGCGTGCCGAAGGCGCCGACGTCGATATTGCCGGACAGCACGGCGTCGGTGATGGCCGGCGAGCCGGAGAAGCGCTGCACGGTGACCTTCAGATCCGGAAGGCCGGCCTTCTTCGCCTCGATGGCAAAAAAGCCCTGCGCGTCGGCGACCACCACCGGCAAATAGATCAAGCCGTATTGGATGCCGATGCGGACTTCATTGACCTCGGCGCGCACCGGCGCCGGCGCAAGCAGCGCGCAGGCGGCGAGCAGCGCGCCGGAGAGCGCGCTCATCTGTCTGGTCTTCGGCATCGAAAAAAACCCTTTAGACCGCGTCGGCTCGTGATTCTTCCAATATGGCGCTGCCGCGCGGCGTCAGCCGGACCGGGTGGCCGGCCTCGTTGTCGATGCGCACCAGTCCGTCGATGATCGCGTCTTCCCAGACCGACAGCCGTGGACAGGTGCTGTGCCACGCTTCCATGGTCGCAGCGTAAGTCCGCGGGCGGTCCGCCACCCAGGCGAGAAATTGCAGCATGATGAGGCTTGCGGGCTCGGCCATGGTCGACTCCTCGATCGGGTGAGTATATGGCCAAATGTGGTGCGTGAAAATCGCCGCCGCACGGGGATTGCGGAACCGGAGCGGCTATCGGGGCGTTATTCGATCCGCGTCGGGGGCTTCCCGTATCCGGCGCCGCGTCATGACTTGATCCATCAAGAGTGCTAACAATCGTCGTTCGCATCGGCGGGGCGCGGGACGTTTTTCTCGCATTGCATTTCACGCGGAGGATTCCATGGACGTTCTCATCGGCGCATTGATCACCTTTGTCGTCGTCATCCTCATCCTTTATCTGGTCAACATGCTGCCGATGGACGGCCGCGCCAAGCAGATCGTGCGCGTGGTGGTCATCGTGCTCGGCATAATCTCGCTGTTGAAATACCTCGCGGTATTCTAAGCGCCGAGGGTCATCGCCTTGCGGCGCATCGAGGGCTACGCCATCGTTTCGGCCGACGGCATGATCAACGACGCGCTCGGCGCGATGCCGGCCGCGATCCGCAACGACGCCGACTATGCCTTGTTCCAGGCCGGCCTCGACCGCGCCGCCGTCGTCGTGCACGGCCGGCATTCCCACGAAGGCGGCCCGGGAGCGGCGCGAAGAAAACGCCTGGTCGTGACGCGGCAGACGGCGACGACCGCCCCCGATCCGGCGTATCCCAATGCGCTGTTTTGGAATCCGACCGGCGCGGCGCTGGAGGAAGCCATTGAACAGCTCGGCGCCGGCGACGGCGCCGTCGCCATCATCGGCGGCACCGAGGTGTTCAGCATGTTCCTGCCGCTCTACGACAGCTTTCACCTGTCGCGCGCGGCGAATGCCAAAATCCCCGGCGGCCATCCGGTGTTCAAGGAAGTCGGGCCGAATGCGACGCCGGAGGACGTGTTGATGCGCCACGGCCTCAAACCCGGCCCGCGACGCGTTCTCGACGCCGCGGCGGGCGTCAGCGTGGTGACGTGGGAGCGCTGACTAAGCCCCCCTTGCGGGGGAGGGGAAACACTTATTTCTGAACCTGAATAAGCTCCTTGAGCTGATCCGGCGTCAGCGGCGCTGAGAGGAATTTCTGCGTCACGGCGTCGGCCATGAGGTCGTTGATGCCCATGATCTCATCGGTCTGCAGCGCCTCCTTGGGGATCAGCTTGAGCACCCGCTGCACGATCGAGGCCGGCAGGCCGGAATATTCGCCGTAGGCCTTGAGCGCATCGGGGCTGGAATACATCCAGTCCACCGTCTCCTTATAGGCCTGCATGAAGCGCACGATGGCATCTTTGCGATTCTGCAACGTGATCGCGCCGGTGAGATTGACGCGCACCGCGCGGGTGCGGAGCGCCGTGACGTCGTTGCCGGTGGCGATGATGCGGGCCTTGCCGGCCTCGACCAGATCGAGCCCGAAAGGAGCGGCGCCGAAGCCAACGTCGACCTGCTTGGTCATGGTCTGCGTAATGGTGGATGCGATATTGCCGGTCGCGGTCGGCTTCGCGGTCAGGTGATATTGCGCGATCAGGGCCAAGAGCGAGCCGTGGCTCGACGAGCCGACCGCCGAATAGGCCACCGTCTTGTCGTTGAAATCCTGGATGGTCTTGATCGGCGAATCGGCGGGCACATACCAGTAAAGATCCGGCGCGCCGGTCATTTCGCTGGAAATGATGCGGATCGGCGCGCCCTTGCCGAAGGTGCCGATCGCCGCCGACACGCCCGAGGCCACCGCGACGTCGATCGAGCCGCCGATCATCGCCTGGATCGATTCCGGCCCGGCGGTCGTATAGAGGATGTCGAGATTGAGCCCGTGCTTCTTGAAGATACCGCCGCGCTGGCCGAGCTCGGCAATGCCGGCGTCCCAGGCGCCCTTCTGCGGGATGGCGACCTTGAGCGTATCCTCGGCGGCGGCGTTGCGGACCGCGCCCGCCAGCGCGAGGATCGAAAGGACGGCAACGGCAAATCTTCTGGCGACGAAAAGTCTTCGCATGATTTCCTCCACAGCGATGACGGGATTGCTTATTATCTTGATGGTATGACTTTACGCCCGCCGCAAGCGAGTTCAAGTTCGCGCACCGCGCGCATTGACGCGCTCGACTACGAGATTGCGCAGGAGCAAGTCGCGGCGCTCGGCCGGATGGGACGCGCGTTGGAAGCAGCCCTCGCCGCCTTGGCCGAGCACGACCGCAGCCACGGCGCGAAAGACGCGGCACGGGCGCGCCTCGTCCACGACGCCAGTGACGCGCTGTGGTGCTTCATGGTCCAGCGCGAGGCGTTCGGCTTGCGCGACCCCCGGCCGGTCATCCGCGACTATCGCGTTCCCGCCGAGCTGCACAACCGGATGGGTGCCTTCGGCCGGCGATAACGTATCGGTTGCCGCTGGCCGGCGCGCCTGCGGTACGGGAATAGGGCAACGGCGCCATTTATCCTTTCATTAACCACGACCCGCGCCGGCTCGGCCGCCGCGAAGAACGGTTTGTTCACCGCTCGCGCGGCATTCTCACCGGAAATTCAATGGCGTGGCGGCGTGGCGCATGAACGGTACCCTGTCCCTGCTTGACGAGCTCGAAACCACGCTGGCCTCCGGCTCGAGCTCGCGCGGCATCGCGATCCTGACCAGCGTCACCGATCTCTTCATCAACGGCGCTCAGCGCTTTTCCGAGGACCAGATCGGCGTGTTCGACGACGTCATGGCGCGGCTGATGGTCAGGATCGAGGCCAAGGCGCGGGCCAAGCTCGCCCAGCGCCTGGCGCCGATCGCCAACGCGCCGAGCAATGTCATCCAGCTCCTCGCCGGCGACGACGACATCGAGGTCGCCCGCCCGGTGCTGACCCGCTCGGAACGGCTCAGCGAGCACACGCTCGTCGCCACCGCCAACAGCAAGAGCCAGCAGCACCTCTACGCCATCACCCAGCGCGACGCGCTCAGCGAAGCGGTAACCGATATCCTGGTCGAGCGCGGCGACCGCGACGTGGTGCATGCGGTGGTGAAGAACCGCGGCGCCCGCTTCTCCGACGCCGGCTTTCGCGTCCTGGTCAAGCGCTCGAACGGCGACGACACACTGGCGAGCGAAGTCGGCATGCGCAGCGACATCCCGCGGCCGCATTTCCTGATGCTTCTCGAAAAGGCCTCGAGCGCGGTGCGCGCCCGCCTCGCCGCCGAGAACCCGCAAGCCTCAACGACCATCGACGGCGTCATGGCCGAAGTGGTCGGCGGCATGCGCGACGAAATCCGCAATTCCTCGCCAGCCTTCGCCGCGGCGGAGGCGGCGGTGGAGCGGCAGAACCGCCTTCGCCGCATCGGCGAGTCCGAGATCTACCAATATGCGCGCGACCGCAAATTCGAGGAAACCGCGATCGCGCTGTCGCTTCTGTGCGATACGCCGATCGACGTGGTCGAGCGGGCGCTGCTCGATCCCGGCGCCGAGATCGTGCTGATCCTGGCCAAGGTCGCCGGCCTGTCGTCGACCACCACCAAGGCGATCCTGCTGTTACGGGCAGCCGACCGCGGCATGTCGACCGAAGACCTCGAACGGGCGCTGATGAGCTTCAACCGCTTGCATCCCGACACCGCCAAGCGCGTGCTCGGCTTCTTCCGCACGCGCGCCAAAAAGCCGGCGGCGCCAGTGATCCCGCAGGCCGTCGCCGTCAACGGCTAGAATGCGCGGACGGCTACGCCCGGCTCAGTAGCTGCAATAATTCGGCGCGATCTGCACCCAGGCGCCGTTCGGATATTGGTAATAGCAGCCGCCGTGCCACCAGTAATAGCCGCCGGCACGCCGTTGTGCCTCGCTGGCGATAATCGCGCCGGTCGTCGCCCCGATCGCGGCGCCGGCAAAGGCGCCCGCACCGCGGCCCACTGCGCCGCCGATAATGCCGCCGAGCGCGCCGCCGACGATGGCGCCGGCCAGCGGATCCTGCGCCGCTGCCTGCTGCGCCAGCAGCAACGCCGACAACGCCAACAGCATCCCAGCTCCCAAACTGCGCATCATAGCCGTTCTCCCTTCCCTCTTCCGCCGTGGCCCGGCGGGTGAACGTGGCCGGCTTATACCTGCTTCGGCCGCCCCGTGTCGCCACCGCTTAAGAGTATCCGCGGGCAAAAATGTGGCCCGCTCATTGTGCGGTGCACCGGAGGATACCTTTAGCTATCCGGCGAGCCCCGGCATCAGGCGCAGCGCGGTTTCGCGGTCGATCGAGGCGCGCTCGGCATCGGTGAACGGATGGGCGCGAAGCCCGTTCGCCGCCTCGATGGCTTCGCGATAGGGATAGTCCGAGCCGAACAGCAGCTGCGACACCGGCACGAGCTTCAACAGCGCCGCGA